>JANTFF010000051.1 GCA_024763575.1 Sulfurovum sp. | reverse complement strand
AGCTGTAGGGATACCTTGCTCTTTTAATTTGGCTTGAATTTCATCTCTATTTTGAACTCTAATAGAGTATTGAGCAAAAGCAGAAGTTGCTTCAGGATTGATAAAAGGTAATATTATATCTTTATCTTTTAATTTTTCACTATATTTAGATGCCACCTCTTGACGCAAAGCCAAATCTTTTTTATAATATTTTAACTTGACATTAACAATAGCACATTGAATAGTATCCATTCTAGCACCAAGTCCTATATATTTATGATGGTATCTTTTGTTCTGTCCATGAACTCTAAGGTGTTTCATTTTTGTAGCTAACTCATCACTATTTGTCAATACTGCTCCACCATCGCCAAAACACCCAAGTGGTTTAGCAGGGAAGAAACTTGTCGTAAATATATCAGCATAGTGAACTTCTGATTTTCCTTTGAAAGTAGCTCCAAAACTTTGAGCTCCATCAATTATTACTTTTAGATTATGTTTTTGTGCAATTGATTCTATTTTATCTAATTTAGCTGGTTGTCCATATAAGCTTACTGGCATTATAGCTTTTGTTTTAGATGTAATTTTCTCTTCTATTTTATCTAAGTCAATATTATAAGTTTGCTCATCTATATCTACAAATACAGGTGTTGCTCCTAAAAAAGCAATAGTTTCAGCTGTTGCTATAAAAGTAAATGGTGTTGTTATCACTTCATCACCTGGTTTTATATCAAGTGCCATCATAGATAAAAGTAGTGCATCTGTTCCACTTCCACAAGTTATAGCGTGTTTTGCTTCTGTAAACTTCTCTAAATTCTCTTCAAACTCTCGAACTTCGTTTCCCATAATATAGTTTGATTTGTCTAAAACACTGTGGATAGCTTTATCTATATCTGTTTTATAAAGTTGATATTGATATTGTAAATTTGCAAAATCTATTTTCATGTTATTTTCTTTCTACTCTTAAACTATTTTCTATCAGTTCATAATAGGCAAACTCATCCTCTGCTCTATTTTCTATAAACTCTAAAGTGTTGCCACTTATTCCAACCCAACCTATCTGCCGAGATGGAACTCCTACCATAAGAGCATACGGTTTTACATCTCTATTTACCACTGCTCCACTTCCAATTAGAGCATATTCACCTATGGTTATACCACACACTATGGTAGCATTTGCTCCAATAGAACAACCTTTTTTAAGCAGTGTTTTTTTAAACTCATCTTTTCTTTGAATAAAAGCACGAGGATTAATCACATTGGTAAATACCATAGATGGACCTAAAAATACATCATCTTCTATCTCTACACCCTCATATATAGATACATTATTTTGAACTTTTACACCATCTCCTATATTTACTTTTGGTCCAACTACACAGTTTTGTCCCAATGAACAGTTTTTACCTATAGTTGTATCTGATAAGATATGGCAAAAGTGCCATATTTTACTACTGTCTCCTATAATTATATTGTTATCAAGTATAGCTGTATCATGGGCAAAATAGTTTGACATTATCCAATTACCTTCGTACAAAATGGATGATACTCACCTTTGAGTCCGACAGGTTCTAAGTTTCTAATAGTTGATACGGTATTAATAGAGCTATAAGCTTCTTCTAATCCAAAACCATTTCCTTTTAGTATCTCTTCATAACTTCTAGTATGTAAATCAGTAAATCCACCACTAAACTCTATCTCTTGGTTATCTACAGTTATACTTCTATAGGTTCTTTGACCTGTTGCTTTAATGTCATCAGGGATATAGTCATAATTTACAGATAAAAACCATCTAACATTTGCATTTGCAAGTTGCAAATAACCAGCATTGGCATATGGTGTTTTTAGGTGTACTATATTCTCTTTGACATCTCCAAATATCCATGTAAGCATATCATAAAAATGCACACCAATATTACTAGCAATCCCACCCGATTTTGATTGGTCGCCTTTCCATGATACAAAATACCATTTCCCTCTACTTGTTAGATATGTCAAATCTATATCATATACTTTATTTGGATTTTGGGCTAACTCTTTTGTTACTTTCTCTTTTAGAGCTATAATAGATTGATGCAGTCTTAACTGTAATATATTATTTACTTTTTTACCTGTCTCTTGCTCTATAATTTTTAGTTGGTCTATATTCCAAGGATTTAGAACTAATGGTTTTTCACATATAGCATCTGCTCCACTTCTTAGAGCAAACCTTATATGTGAGTCATGTAGATAGTTTGGAGAACATATAGACATATAATCTATTTTTTTACCTGTATCTCTTCTATATTTATCTACAAATCTATCAAATCTTTCAAATTCTGTAAAAAAATTAGCTTCAGGAAAATTACTATCCATAATTCCTATTCCATCATAAGGGTCAAGGGCTGCTACTAGATTATTACCTGTCTCTTTGATTGCTTTCATATGTCTTGGAGCTATATAACCTGATGCTCCTATCAATCCAAAGTTTTTCATTATATTCCTTTTTAATTTTTTTATACTTATTTACTTTTTCTAATCCTCAAAAACACAGGAAACCTTGGTTTCCCATACTTTGTAAACTCTTTATATTTAAATGTTATGATACTACCAATGGGTGGAGGATTTTTTCTCTCTTGGTTTGTAAACCCTGATCCTATTTTAAATAGAGTTCCATTTTCTAATCTACACTCTAATGAACCTAACATACCTTTGAACTTTCCATGTCCCTTAATATGTCTTATAACTTTACACTCTGTATCATAAAAACTTTTTACTTTAAGTGCTTTACTTGTTCTTTTGGAAATATATAGACTATTTGGGTCACGCACTACTACACCCTCTCCACCTTTTGCCTCTATCTCTTTTAGAAATTTCTGAAGATGGTCTTTGTTTTTAACTTTAATTTGTGGAATAATTTTTAAAATTTTACTCTCATAAGGCTTTACTTTTGATAATCTCTCAAATAGTCCACCTTTGGCATTGGGAACTTCAAATATATTATAGGTAAATCTCTCCCAATTTTCAGGATATGCACTTCCTAGCACTACAGAAGATATATATTCAAAATTTTTTCTTTTTGTCCATAGTTCACCATCAAGTTCAAAGGGTGGGAAATCTTTGGTAAACCATGATGGAAGATAAATATCTTTTCCATTTCTAGTTAATAGCTTTTTCCCATTCCAATATGCTCTAATACCATCAAGCTTTTCACTCATTACCCAACCAGTTATATTTTGGTCTTTATAGACTTTTAGCAGTAAAAGATTTGGTTTGTCTGCTAATAGTATAAATGGTACTATTAACCATAAAAATCTAATCATAGATACTATTTTAATCTCTCAAAGAGTTCTAAACTATCAAGCTGTTCCCAAGGATAATCACTCTGCCCTACTTGTCCACGACTTGCTACGACTGCATACAAAAATGTATCCTCTGATGGTTTATCGAGATTAAATTTTCTAGTAATCCAGTTTGGAGTTAATGGGAAACTGTCCGTAACAAACTGAGATAATTTGTCATCATCTAATCCATTAATTACTGTACCATAGGTATCAACGGCAACTGAAGTTGGTCTTGCTACTCCAATAGCATAAGATATTTGAACTACACACTTTTTAGCTAAACCTGATGCTACAATATGTTTAGCAATATAACGACTAGCATAAAGTCCTGAACGGTCAACTTTGGTATAATCTTTTGAACTTTGAGCCCCTCCACCTATTGGTGCATAACCTCCAAAACTATCAACAATAAGTTTTCGTCCTGTTAGTCCTGAATCATGAAGTGAAGAGTGTGATACATATTTACCTGTTGGATTTATATGAATAATACAATCCTCTTTGTTATATAACTCTTTTGGTAATCCTGTATCTTCTATTAATCCACCTATAAGCTCTCTAACCTCATCTATACTCATATTTGATACACATGGAGCTGATACTACTATAGTATGAATTTTTTGAGGTTTACAGTTTTCAAAATTATCTTTACATCCATAATCCATAGTTACTTGTGTTTTAATATCAACTCCAAGTTGTGATGGGTTGGCTTTGGCATACTCATATACTTTTTCCATAAGTATTCTTGCATAAGTAATAGCACTTGGCATATAGTTATCTGTTTCAATATCAGCATATCCAAACATTATACCTTGGTCACCAGCCCCTATATCTCCATTTTCTTGGTCAACACCTTGGTTAATATCAGGAGATTGTGAATTTAAAAGTACTTGCACCTCTACATCTTCAGGATGCAGACACTCTTCTCTTGTAAAGTATGGATTACCATTATAACCAATCTTAACTAGTGCATCATGGACAATCTTTTCATAATCTTCTGTAGTTAAATTTGTATTTGAAGTAACCTCTCCACCGATAATTACATGTTTACCTGCTACAAAAACTTCTGATGCAACTCTTGATTTACTATCACCTATAATCAATTTATCAACAATACTATCTGCAATAATATCAGCACACTTGTCAGGATGACCAGCACTTACAACTTCACTTGTGAATAGATACATACTTTTTCCTATATTTAATATTGTGCGTATTGTATCTTAAAATTTATTTTATTTTAATTGATTTTTTGATAACTATACCCACAACATTATTAAACCTTAAACAATATCCGATAAAATTTTACCACCAAAAAAAGGTTTGTAAATGAGAGTTGTTACTGGTGTAGTAGGAAATGATATTCATGTAGTAGCCAATAGGCTTATAGAGATTTCGCTCAAAGAGAGAGGATTTGAAGTATTTAATTTGGGGGTAAATACATATCTCGAAGAGTTTATAGATGCAGTCATTGAGACAGATGCAGATGTATTACTAATATCATCACTTAATGGTGAAGCAGAGGGTTGGAGTAGAGATTTACTATTTCTCAAAAGTAGATTTGATTTAGATGGAGTACTATTTGCTATTGGGGGCAATCTAAGTGTTGGTGAAGCAAATGCCAAAGAGATGACACAAAAATATAGAGCTTATGGTTATGATTTGGTTTTTCATCAGATTGATTTAAATGAGGGATTAGATATTATAGAAAATACTCTAAAGGAGCAAAATTAATGTTTCAAACAGAAAGAAATATTATTACCAAAACCCCATATACAGATAGTTTTGATTTTGATGAGATTAAAGAGTTTATAACAGGTGCAAGTAAAAATCTTTTTATCTCCCATAGATTTAAAAATAGTGATAAAATTTTAGTACAACCTCGTGGTGGATTTCCTACTTATGATAAAGTATTTGAGCTTTATGGTGAGTTTGTAAACGCTGGTGTGGATATACTACCTCTCACTATTGATAGTAATACACGACTAAATGATTATGAGATGGCCAAAAAGATGTTGGCACTATCTGAAGAGACAGATGAGAATATGCTAAATGGTTATCCTCTAGTCAATCATGGTTATAGAGTTACTAGAAAAATGGTCACTCATTATGATACCCCTATTAGTTTGAGACATGGAACACCTGATGCTAGATTACTAGTAGAAGTGGCTTTAGCTTCTGGTATATTTGAGATAGAGGGAGGGCCAATTACTTATCTATTACCCTACTCCAAAAACTTTCCACTTGACAAAGCCTTTTTATATTGGAAATATGTAGAAAAAGTCTGTGCAGAGTATTCAAAGCTCAATGAACCTATAAACAGAGAGTCTTTTGGTCCGCTATCTGCTACCTTACAACCTCCTGCTATTGTAATAGTTATTCAACTATTAGAGATGTTGTTATCTCTCGAAGAGGGGGTTAAATCTTTTTCTGTAAGTTTTTCACAAACAGGCTCTATGAGTCAAGATATAGTTAGCTCAAATGTGATTAAAAAGTTAGCTAGAAAATATGCTAATAAATTTGGTCATTATGATGCTACTATCAATCTAGTATATCACCAATGGATGGGTGCATTCCCAAGGGACAAAGAGTTTTCAGACTCACTTATAAATACATCTACAGTTATAGCCTCTTTGGTTAGGGCTGATAAAATGATTACAAAAACTAGAGATGAAGCATTTGGAATACCAACCAAAGAGGTAAATGCTAGTGCTGTACGAAATACTCAATATACTTTAAATATGTTGCGAGGATTGCCAATTATTACAGATGAAGAAGAGGAGGAGAACTTAACCCAAATGGTAGATGATAT
>JANTFF010000050.1 GCA_024763575.1 Sulfurovum sp. | reverse complement strand
GATTTTAAGTAGTCTATTTTGAGATATATCCGAAAACCTTGGAGCTATAAGTATTATATAATTTTTGACATTAGTTGCAACAAAAGCTTTTTCTATAGCCTTGGTTGCATGTTCTAATATAAACTCTTTACCTTGGGTATCTATAGTAGTAAATAGCTCATTGGTTTTAAATGATAGTAGTGACTCTAATGTTTTTTGAGGTTCATTTGTAATAATAACCCCACTATCTAATATCATTAGTCTAAATTCAATTCATTAAATAGTGATGCATCTACTGTTTTATTGAATAGTTTAAACAGTTGTATCAGTTTCATATCCAAAGGAGTACTACCTTCTCGAAGATAAAAACTATTGGGTACATCTCCATCAATAATCCATAATAGATTTTCATTGTTACGAAATACAAATTTGGTATATACACTCTCTGCACTTCCTATATACCATATAAAATAACCATTGGGATAAGAAATTTCAAGCATATCTTCTAATAGGTCTAGCTCTTCTGTATTATTTAGTTTGTCTAAATTTGGAAACATAGATTTAAGTGTATAGATAGGTAAAAAAGGTCTATGGTTGTTGACTTTGTTTATTTTGTTAGATATATATTTTGCATACCAAGCCCTGCTCTCATCGGTCAAAACTAATATAGTTTGACCTTCCAAAATCTTTTTGATAGCTCGTTGAACAATAGGAACCCAATCATAACGGCACTCTTCTATCCATGAGAAGCTAGAATCCTCCTCACGGATAGTATCTAGTGTCCAATTTAATATTGGAGTCATTTATACTATTTATCTAATTCGTAAATAGAGTGAAGTGTACGAACTGCAAGTTCAGCATACTTTTCAGCAATAATCATAGATACTTTAATCTCACTAGTAGAAATCATCTCAATATTTATATTCTCTTTTGCCAAAGCAGAAAATGCTGTAGCAGCCACACCTGAATGGGATTTCATACCCACACCTACAATAGATACTTTGCAAATATCATTATCAAAGCTTTTACCACCTATATCATGGTCGAAATTTTCTATTATCTCTTTGGCTTTTGCTAATTCACTCTGTGTTACTGTGAAACCTAGAGAGGTTAATCCATCACTACTAGCATTTTGGATAATCATATCAACATTTATCTGCTCTTCTGCTAGTTTAGTAAAAATCTCTGCTGCAATTCCAGGTCTATCTGATACATCTCTTAGAGATACTCTTGCTTGGTTTCTATCTAATGCGATACCACTTACTAATACTGCTTCCATTTTTCCACTCTCCTTACCTATTACAGTTCCCTCTGCATTAGAAAACGAACTTTTTGCTACTATTTTAACTTTTAATTTTTTGGCTAACTCTACTGAACGATTTTGAAGTACTTTTGCACCTAGTGATGCTAACTCTAACATCTCTTCATAAGATATATAATCCATCTTTTTGGCTTTTGGCTCAATTCTTGGGTCTGTAGTATATATACCATCTACATCACTATATATCTCACATGCATCAGCTTTCAATGCTCCTGCAATTGCTACAGCTGATAGGTCTGAACCACCTCTTCCTAGAGTTGTAATCTCTCCATTACTGTTAACTCCTTGGAAACCTGCTACTATAACTACCTTGCCTGAATTTAACTCATTTTGCATAGCAGTTGGGTCAATTGATTCTATCCTCGCATAGGTATGAAAAGTATCTGTTTTAATTCCTGCTTGTCCACCAGTCATGGCAATTGCATCTAATCCCATCTCTTTTAGAGCTATAGCTAAAAGTGAAGCTGTTACTATCTCTCCAGAGCTTAGTAACATATCCATCTCTCTTTTTGATGGATTATCAGAAAAATGTTTTGCATAATCTGTTAACTTATTAGTCTCTCCACTCATAGCAGAGACTACTACTACTATATCGTTACCCTCTTTTTTAGCTTTAGCTACACGCGAAGCTACACTCTCTATTCTTTCCAAGCTACCAACGCTTGTACCACCATATTTATGTACTATTAGCATTTACTTATATGCCCCTCTCTTACGAAATGTTCTATCACTCTTCTATATACTCGTCTTTTGAAATATGTTGCCTTTTTTAGCAACTGTTCATACTCTACATATCTATAATCTTCAAACTCTGGTTCATGATAACTATCAAGGTCAATTTTGGCACTTTTTTTTAATTTTACCAAAAAATATTTTTGTGTTTGACCATCAAAGGGGTACATCTTTCTAGCTGTAACTCCATTTGGAAAATCATACTTTATCCAAAAAGGATACTCTGCAATAACATCAACACTATTACACCCAATCTCCTCTTGTAATTCACGCAATAGTGCCTCTTGGGGTGTTTCACCTTTGTCAATACCACCTTGAGGAAATTGCCATGTATTTTTAATATCTGAACGCTTACCTAAAAAAAATTCACACTTTTGTGGATAGTCCGAAGAGAGTATAACAGCTGCGACATTTGGGCGATAACGCTTTTTTGTCTGCATTTTTACTACTCTACTTTCATTTATAAATTATGAGATTTAATTTTATCCCATATTATTTGTCAAAATTTTAGCTAAAATGTCATTAAAAAATGGTGATACCATGTTACTCTATATACACATACCTTACTGTGACTCAAAGTGTCACTACTGTAGTTTCAATAGCTATACAGACAAATTTGATACACGACAAAATTATATGTTGGCACTTGAAAATCAGCTTATATATGAACTAAAAAGATTTAAAGTCCAAAATCAAGAGATAGAAACCCTATTTATTGGTGGAGGAACACCTTCTACTATTCATCCTAAATTATATAAACCTATATTTAAAATCCTATCTCCTTGGCTAAAAAAAGATGCAGAAATCACAATAGAAGCCAATCCAAATTCAGCTACCGTTTCATGGCTAAAAGGTATGTTTGATTTAGGAGTTAATAGAGTTTCATTTGGAGTACAAAGCTTTCACAAAGAGAAACTAAAAGCCCTAAATAGAAGCCACTCACCACAACAAGCAATCAAAGCTATAGAAAACGCCAAAAAAATAGGATTTGAGCATATCTCTTTAGATTTGATATATAATTATCAAGGAGATACAAAAGAGCTTTTGGAGTATGATATAGACCAAGCATTCCAATTACCAATTGACCATATATCAGCTTATGAACTTACTATAGAGAGTGGTACTAAATTTTGGGCTACTCCACAAGTCAAACAAGAGGATGAAAACTTAGCTTTTTTTGTAGCTAAAGAGATTACAAAGAGAGGATTTAACCATTATGAAATATCAAACTTTGGAAACTATGAGAGTATTCATAATAAAGGATATTGGAAACTTACAGATTATATAGGAATAGGTGCAGGTGCTGTTGGATTTAAAAAAGATACTAGATATTACCCTACTACAAATATAGAAAACTATATTCAAAATCCTCTACTAATAAAAGAAGAGCCTATAAGCAATGAAGAGCTATTAACAGAAAAGATATTTTTGGGACTTCGTAGTACTGTTGGGATTGATGAGAGAATATTAGATAAGGATATGAGAGGTAGAGCTAATTTTTTAGTTCAAAAAGGTAAATTAACTAAAGAGAAAAATATCTATAGAAATAGTAACTTTTTTCTTAGTGATGAAGTTGCACTATATATTTTGACCTAACTCTCAATCTTTTTAGATAAAATTACAATAATTGAAAAATAAAGGGATAAATAGATGTTTGGAATGGGTTTTACCGAGATACTCCTTATCGCTATAGTGGCTATACTATTTTTAGGTCCAGATAAACTGCCTGATGCTATGGTAAAGATAGCTAAATTTATCAAAAGTACCAAAAAGGCACTAACTGATGCCAAAAACAGTATAGATGATGAGCTAAAAATAGCCCAACTAAAAGAAGAGGCTATGGGATACAAAGCTAAACTAGATGAAGCAACAGATGAACTAAAAGGATTTAAAAATATTAGTAATCCTGTAGATGACCTACAAGAGGCTTTGGATATGGCTAAAGGTGGGTTCAAATCAACACCACTTGAAGACCAAACCCCAATAGCTACACAGATAGAACCAAAACAAGAAGAGGTTGTATTAAAAAAGAAAAAAAGTTTAGATAAAACAGAGAAGAAAGGTGATGCGTAATGTTTGAGGATATAAAACCACATTTAGCTGAACTTAGAAAACGATTAGGTATTTCTGTTGTTGTTGTTATTGTATTTGCTTTTGTAGCTTTTGGGTTCAATAAATATATTATTGAATTTGCCAAAGCTCCATTGGTAGGTGTAGTTAATGGTGACCCATTTATCGGTGGTATTGGTATATTTTTTACAGCTTTGAAAATATCTATATTTACAGGTTTTATTTTTGCTTTGCCTGTTGTATTTTCTCAGATTTGGGCATTTATCGCTCCTGGATTATATGACCATGAGAAAAAATATGTTATACCATTTGTAAGTATATCTACTTTGATGTTTGTATTGGGTATGGCATTTGCTTATTATATGGTTATACCTCTTGGGTTTCAATTTCTATGGATGTTTGCTGGTAATTTAGTTAACTTTTTACAAACTCTTGATGAGTATATAGGGATATTTACCAAAATACTTTTTGGTTTTGGTATAGCATTTGAACTTCCTGTTATTTTATTCTTTTTGGGTATGTTGGGACTAATAAATGATAAAAATCTAAAAGACTTTTTTGGTTATGCAGTATTGATTATATTTGTAGTAGCTGCTCTTTTAACTCCTCCTGATGTTATTACTCAACTATTAATGGCGGCACCTCTTATTTTGCTTTATATTCTATCTATTATTATAGTACGGATGGTTAATCCTTATAAAAAAGATGACGAAGATGATAATGACGATAAAGATACAATTAAAGAAAATGAACCAAAACAGTTAACATAAATATATGAATAGAAATGAACTTCTAACTAGTAGCTATGACTATGAGCTTCCTGCTCATCTCATAGCTCAATATCCAGTCCAACCTAGAGATAGTGCTAAACTTCTTGTTTATAATAGAGATACAGATACTACTACACATACTACTTTTAATAAATTATTGGATTTCATACCAAAAGAGTGTGATGTTTTTATCAATGATACCAAAGTCATAAAAGCTAGAATATTTGGTACAAAAAAAAGTGGTGGGAAAATTGAACTACTTTTCAACAAACCTATCAATGCTACAGAGTATCTAGTTATGATAAGAGGTAGAGTAAAAATAGGAACAGAGATTACCTTTGATGATAATTTAGTAGCTACAGTTATCAAACTCAATAGTGATGGCTCACGGATTGTTACATTTGAACATAATCAAAAAAGTATCCGTTTTGAAGATTTGGTAATAGTTTTAGATAAGATAGGTCATATCCCCCTACCCCCATATATGCACAGAGAAGATAATCAAACTGATGAGATAGATTATCAAACTCTCTTTGCCAAAAATGCTGGAGCTGTAGCAGCACCTACAGCGTCACTGCACTTTACACCTAAACTTTTTGAAAAACTACAAAATAGACACCAAACTCACAAAATAACACTACATGTAGGAGCAGGAACATTTAAACCTGTTGAGGTAGAAAATATATTAGAACACCCAATGCACTCTGAATATTTTGATATTCCTGATAATAGTGCCAAAGTTTTAAAAAGCAACACAGACATATTAGCAATAGGTACAACTGTAACTAGAACTATAGAGTATTTTGTGCGAACAGAGAAAAGATATGGGGAGTGTGACCTATTTTTAAATCCTCATAATCCACCACGAAGAGTTACACATCTACTTACTAACTTTCACCTACCCAAAAGTACTCTAATTATGCTTGTATCTGCTTTTGTAGGCAGGGAAAAGACACTTGAACTTTATCGTGAAGCAATAGATAAAGAGTACCGTTTTTTCTCTTATGGGGATGCTATGTTGATAGTTTAAAGATAATTTTAAAAATTTGCTAATATAAGTATCTTTAAGATATACTTTATATATAAAGAGTAAGCCTATCTCTACTATATCTATCAAATAAGAAATAAAGTTTATAATTTAAATATGATAGTTTAATTTTCTTAAGTTATAATCCCATTCAAATTATTTAGCGTTGGTTTGCTAACCTACGCTTTACAGGAGGGTATAATGAATGAATTAGACGAATATCTACACTCACATAATGAGAGTGAAC
>JANTFF010000049.1 GCA_024763575.1 Sulfurovum sp. | reverse complement strand
TTTATAACTTAAAAGGATTTATAATGGGTAAAATATATGATTTGATAGTGATTGGTGGAGGTCCTGGGGGAATTGGAACTATAGTTGAAGCCAAAGTTTTAGGGTTAGAAAATATTTTATTGGTTGAGAAGACAGATAATCACTCTCATACAATTCGTAAATTTTATAAAGATAAAAAACGAGTTGACAAAGATTGGCAAGGACAAGCTATTGAACTTGAAGGTAATGTTGAATTTGTAGATGGTACAAAAGAGAGTACACTAGACTATTTTGATAAATTACTTGATGATGAAAAAATTGATAGTAGATTCAATTGTGAGGTATTAAAAGTCCAAAAAAATGGTGATATTTTTGATATTTATTCAAATTGTGGAGATTATAAAGCTAAAAATGTAGTTGTCAGTATCGGTCGAATGGGAAAACCAAATAAACCAAGTTATAAAATTCCAGCTTCAATTAGAAGACAAGTAAATTATAATCTCGATAGATGTGGTAATGGTGAAGAGATTATTGTAGTAGGTGGTGGAGATAGTGCTGTAGAGTATGCTTGTGAGTTAAGTAGTAGTAATAGTGTAACTCTAAACTATAGAAAAGATACTTTAACTCGTCCAAATCCAACTAATCAAGATATGATACAAAACTATGCTTCTCGTGGAAAAGTTAAATTAAAATTAGGATTAGATATAGAAAGTGTAGAGGCTCAACATGGTAAAGTCAAAGTAAACTTTTCTAATGGAGATATGAGACTGTATGATAGAGCTATATATGCTATTGGAGGCACAACATCTAAAGATTTTCTAAAAGCATGTGGAATAACTCTTGATGATAGAGGTGAACCTATCTTTAATTCTGAAAATTATGAGTGTGAAGTAAAAGGATTGTATATAGCAGGAGATATTGCATTTGCTAGTGGTGGGAGTATTGCTATTGCTCTTAATCATGGATATAGAATAGTTTCTCATATTTTGTCCAAATAGTGTAGTAAGGGTTTCTTAAACCCATGCTACAATAAATTATTCACCTCTAATTTGATAAGTAATATCCCCAGCACCAAAAGCAGTAATTAATCCCTCATGATACTCTGTAATAATATTTCCATCTTTTATAACCTGAACTATACCATCCTTGCGAGTGATACTATCAGCCATGTGTAGTTTATAACGACTAAATGCTCCTTTGAGGTCTATATCAACTTCTAACTCTCCAGCACTCCAAATGGGTAAAATAACTAATTCATCAGCCCCATCAAAACACTCAACAAATCCTGCTAGATTATCAATAGTTCTGCTATATTTATGAGGTTGCCATATTACTTGTAGTTTATTAAATCCTCTTAAATCTCTATAGATTTTGAGCGAGTCCATAGTGGCTTTAATCTCTGTTGGATGATGTCCATAATCATCTATGACAACTGTATCGTCATAGTTTTGGATAATATCAAACCGTTTTTTTATCCCTCTATAGTTCAAAAGATTTTTACGAATATCTTCAATATCTTGACCCATTTCCAAAGCCCCTAATATTGCCAAAGAGGCATCTAACGCGATATGATACCCAAATCCAAATACTTCAAAATCTCCAAAATCTTTGAGGGAAAATTTGGTATGTGGTTCACCATTTACCAATACAAACTCTACATTTGACATATCTTTTGATGGATAGAACTGTATAGCCTCAATATCAAGTGAACTTAGAAACTCATCTTCTGCATTGATAACTTTAATTTTGGCAAGATTTAAAAAGTTTCTATAAGCATTATAAAATCTCTCTTCATCATAATTATAATACTCCATATGTTCAGGCTCAACATTGGTTACAATTGCCAAATATGGATTAGAGTTCAAAAAGCTCTCATCACTCTCATCAGCCTCAAATACGACTTGATTATTATCAGCATATCGAACATTAGAACCAAACTCTTTAGATATAGCCCCTATAAGAGCATTGGAGTTAGGTATAATGGAAGCTAACATCGCCGAAGTTGTACTTTTCCCATGAGCTCCACCCACAGCATAAACCTCTTTGTCTCCTAATATACTTTTGAGTGACTCTTTTCGTGAGAGTAGTTCAATACCTAACTTTTGTGCATTTTGATACTCAGGGTTATTAGGACGAACAGCAGCTGAATAGATAACTCTATCTACACCAATTACAGCATCTTTATGATGAGGTATTGTAATCTTTGCTCCAAAGTTTAGAGCTAAATCATTTGTAATCTCTGTCTGTTTTATGTCCGAACCACTTATCTCATGCCCATCATTTGCTAAAAATTTTGCTAGTGCCGAGAGACCTATGCCTCCTATTCCTATAAAGTGTATTTTCATTTATTCTCATCCAAAACTTTCAACTCTTCTTCTCCCTGTTTGACATATTTGCCAAACATAGTCAATAAAATATCATTTGGCTGTTTGAATGATTTAATAAAAAATGCAGTTGGGTCATTTTCATCAATAGCATCAGTATCTGCAAGATTTTCGATAAAGCTATCAAAATTATGTCCTGCCATAACAGCACAAGCGTGTATCATCATCGCATCTTTTAGCTCATTATCTTCTATAGTGTGATGAAGGACTAAAAATATCTCTTTAGCTCCTTTTTTATCATTTTCACTATATCTTTGGATACCATGTTCATATATTGCTCTAGCTGTTGCTAACTCTTCAGGGTCTTGGATACTAAAACCTTTGTGTTTTGTGAGATTTTCAGCCAATACATCAAATGCTTGATTTACAATAAATGTAAAAATATCATTTATATCATCTTCACTTGCTTCTATAGCTAGTTTCGTACCTAAAAGTCTATATCCTTTATCAATACTTTTTTCATTTATCATTTCGAGTTCTAATTTTTTTAAATCATTAATGAAGTTCTCATCTTTTTTTAGTGCTTCTATATCTATTTGTGGCTCTTGCATTTTTTTCCTTTTTTAATTATAGTGCTTTTTTAATTCTCTCTAGTGCTTCTCTTGTTTTATTCTCTTCATAAACTAGTGCTAATCTTATAAAACCTTTTCCTTGTCCTTCTCTTCCTAGAAATGAACCTGGTATTACTTTTAGATTATAATCTCTATATATGTTTTTTGTAAACTCTATCTCATCATCTACCTCTAACCAAATATAAAATGTAGCTAATGGTGGCTTTATATCCAAAATCTCTTTGGCTATTTCAAAGTTTCTAATATACTTAGCTCTAAACTCATCCACATGATTTTGGTCACTCCATGCAACAGCAGATGCATATTGTAGAGGTAAAGGAGAGGTACACCCTACATAAGTTCTATAGGTCATATACTCTTTTAGTATATTGGCATCTCCTGCTATAAATCCACTTCTTAGCCCTGGGGCTGAAGAGCGTTTGGATATAGAGTTAATAACTAATATATTTTTGAAATCACTATTGCCTACCTCTATACTTGCATTGAGTAGTGAGGGTAGGGGATTACCTAAATATAAATCTATATAACACTCATCATTAAGTAGTACAAAGTTATATTTAAGTGCTAATTTTACCCACTTTTTAAGCTCATCTATAAGCATAACTGATGAGGTTGGATTATTTGGAGTATTTATAATAACTAAATCACAGTTTTTTAACTTCTCTTCCTCTACTATTGGTTGCAAATTATTTTCTGTAGTTAGATTTAGATATATAATTTTGGCTCTACTTGCAATTGATGCACCCTCATAGATTTGATAAAAAGGGTTTGGAAATGCCATTATAGGATTTTCTATATCATGCAATAGGAATTGAGGAAAGTTAAAAAGTACCTCCCTCGTTCCAAATGTAGGAATTATTTGACTATTATCTAGCTCTAAACTGAAACGATTTTGTAGATAAGTTAGCATTCCATCTCTTAAAACTGCTTCACCTGAAGTTTTAGGATACTTGTTCAGTAGTGGTGCTCTTTTGTCTAATTCATCCAATATAAATTGTGGTGTATCAAATTGAGGTTCACCAATAGTTAGACTTAGTGGTTCTAAATCGCTGTTTGGTACTATATCTTTTAGTAAGTTATTGAGTTTCTCAAATGGGTAGGTTTCAAAGTTCAAATGTTTGCCCTATTTTTTTAGGGTCATTATATCAAAAGCTTGATTATATCTCTAAATGATTAGAGATATAATTTTTTATTCGTCACAACTTCCGTCTGTTTTAGCTGTTGGTAAATCTTTATATTTATCCTCATGAAGTACAGCAGGTTTTAGATTTTTACAATCAACTTTATCACATGGAACTGTTTGTGCCATAGGATAGTCATCAAAAGTTTCTCCTTGTACCTCTTCAAGGTTCTCACATCCTTTACCTTTTTTTAGTTTTGGGTTACTAGATGTTGATTTAGCCACTTTCAGTTTCATATTTGGTAATTCATCATTAGATGCTTTTTTTGATTTTGTGTTTGTATCAGCTTGACAATACCCTCCAACACCAATAATAATTAACACACTCAATGTAATATACTTTAATACTACAGTTCTCATTTGTTCTCCTTTATTAATAATTATGTTTAGTTCGTATGATACATCATTTTTGTTTAGTGAAACATAAATTTTAAAAATAAACTGAATAATATATAGTATATTTAACATAAAAATAATAGAATTGCATATATAAAATTAAAAAAGGGGAAATAGATGAAAAACTTTCTATTAATGCTATGTATTCCAGCAATCTTGATTTCAGGTGGCTTAAAGAGCTCTCTACTTAAATCCAAACGACAAAATAAACCACTTATGGTACTAGTAACAGCAGAGCATTGTAAATATTGCTCAAAAATGAAGAGAGAGACATTAAGTAATTCAGATGTGAAAAGGAATGTGAAAGATTTTTTATTTACAAAAGTAGATAAAACTAGTTTGGATGCTCAAAAATTCTTGCCAAATACCCGTTATACTCCAACAGTATATTTTATATCCCCTAAATTTACAATTGTAAATAGTGTCAAAGGATATTTGAATGCTTATGATTTCAATATGTGGGTTGATGATACTCGTTCAAAACTTGGTATGCCTATACTCTCTCATCGTACTAAAACTGATAACTCATCAAGATATGTACAACCAGAAAAAGACTCTGTTTGGATGTATGATATTGCATCGGCTGTTGATTTTGCATCACAAACTGGTAAACAGATTATGATTTTTGTAGGTTCTAATAAATCAAAATGGTCAAAAAAGATGGAAAAAACAACACTAAATAGCAATAAAATAAAATCGAAATTACAAGATTTTGTATGGGTTAAATTAAATCATGGTGACAAAGAAGCAAAAGCTTATGGTATCAATCCCAAATATGTACCATCGGTCTATTTTATGAGAACTGATATGAGTGAGTTAGCAGTAGCTAAAGGTTATTTTAAAGAAAAAAACTTTTTAAAATGGGTTAAATATGCTAAATCAAAAATATAGTATGGGTTTAAGCCCAAGCTATATTAACTTTTTCTCTCTTTTGGTGTGAGTAGATAAATACCATTTTTGACATAAATAGGATTACCACCTGTTTTACTTATTCGTCTAAATTTTTTTCGATAAGCAATTACTTTTTTTCGTAATTTTCGATACTCTTTACCTTTAAGTCTATTTACAATAGTTGTTTTTTTAGTTTCACCTACGCGAACATATCGTGCAGGATTAACAGCTTTACCATGTTTATATAATCCAAAATGAAGATGAGGACCTGTACTAATTCCAGTACTTCCTACGAAACCAATTACTGTTCCTTGTTTGACATAACTACCTATATGCAGACCTTTTTTAAATCGGCTCATATGTCCATATAGGCTTGTCATTCCATGTGCATGTTTGATAGATATACAGTTCCCATATCCACCTCTTCTTCCTATTCGGACTATTTTACCACTAGCAGTTGCCCTAATAGGTGTTCCATAACAAGAAGCATAGTCAACACCTAAATGAGCTCTATATCTATGTAAAACAGGGTGATAACGACTTCGAGTAAATCCTGAAGATATAACACATCTGCTTACAGGTCTGATAAATGCAGAATGAACTTTTTTTATAACTACTTTTCTATCATACTCTTTTCCATTTGAGTCATAATATTTTCCATTATCTGCTAGATAACTATAGTATTTACTTCTTTTTATAGTTATCATAGAGGCTTGGATAGTAGGACTACTAATCGCTTTGCCTTTTCTTCTCTTTTGAGTATAAAAGATATTTATCTCATCACCTTTTCTCATTTTGTTTAAATTTAGACTTCTATAAGACTCTTTTAGTTCTCTTATTAGAGCTTTACTATGAGTTTT
>JANTFF010000048.1 GCA_024763575.1 Sulfurovum sp. | reverse complement strand
GGCTACATGGAATAAAAGTAGAGGATTTTATAATACTGTTTCATTAATAATAGACACCTACATAAAATACAAAGATTTCGATGACCCAAGCAATAGAGATATAACTTTTCATAGAAGAACCCTACAAAAACTTTAGTTTTATAACTAGTTTTGTTTATTTATTTATCGTATATTTACCTTTCATTTACCAAATTTCGGTATAATATTAAACTTAATTTAATTAAGTATAACAAATACAAAAAGGATTTATCATGAGTAAAAATATAGTGGGAAGACGATTTGACCTATCAGATTCTATCAGAAATCATATTTCAGAAAGTATTGATGGATTAGATAAATATAATTTAACTATTATCTCAACAAACACTATTATCTCAGGTGATAATAAAAATAAAGATGGAGTTTCACTCGAACTTGTTATCAATCTAAAAGATAAAAATACTATCGTCATTACTCAAAGAGACAAAGATGTCTATAGTGCAGCAGATAATGCAATTAATAGAGCTCAAAAAGCACTAAGAAGATATGCTGACAAAGTCAAAGACCATAAAGTAATGTCTTTTAAAGATATGGGTGCTGATGCAGAGGCAGTATTAGATTTAGATACAGATGAAATAGAGTTGGTTCCAATGGATTTAGAACTACATAAACCATTAGATTTTGATGAAGCTATAGAGGCTCTCAAAGCTGAAAAGAAACGACAATTTATTGTATTTAATGATTATGATGGACTTATGAGAGTTATGTACAAAAGAGCTGATGGTAAATTCGGGCTTTATTAATAATTAATGCATTTTAGTGGTGCGTTGGAAACGCACCCTACAGGTTTTTGACTCTCTCTTTTGCTACTTTTACTATATGCTCATCATCTGCTAGACTTAACCACTTAAATTGTAATCCACTCTGAACAGTCCCATCTAATATATCACCACTTTTTCTAAATCTCAAATCTAATTTTGCAATCGCAAATCCACTCATAGTTTTTGTAAACGCATGTAATCTGCCATTATCTTTATCATTTGTAAATAGATAACACCAACTTTTGAGTCCTAATCGCCCTACTCTACCACGCAATTGATGCAAAGTTGCTAGTCCTAAGCGTTCTGCACCTACTATAACTATTATAGTGAGTCTAGGCAGAGATATACCAACCTCTACAACTGTAGTGGCTAATAAAATATCTCCTTTTTCTCTAAACTCTATTAGAACTTCCTCTTTATTTTTGTCTTTGCCATGTGTTACAAATACATTTTGGTATCTTTTTTCCCAAAATCCTCTACCCTCATCTATAGATTGATATGGAATATTTGTACTCTCTTCTACTAATGGATAGACTATCAACACTTGATGATTTTGGGCTATCTCAGTTTCTATATCTGCTAATAATCTTCCAAAATCCTCTTTGCCTATAACTTCTGTAGTAATATCTTTATCAAATGGAGTTGAAGTTATTAAACTAACATCTATTAGTTCACTCTCCATCATCGCTTGTGTTCGTGGAATTGGTGTAGCAGAAAACTGTAAAAAGTGTGGCTTTTTATCACTATTAGCCATCATCTGCTCTAATGATGCTCTCTGTTTCGTTCCAAATCTATGTTGTTCATCTACCATTATTAGGGGAACTTGGGGCATATCATCTTTGTATAAAATAGCATGAGTTCCTATAATGAAATCAGCTGTAGTATAATCACCTTGGCTTTTACTCTGTTTGACTAGAGCTATTTTCATAGTTTTGGGTAGAAATTTTTTTGCCTCTTCATATATCTGCATGGCAAGAAGTGAAGTAGGAGCCATTAGAATACTTTTTTGTGGATATGCTATCATAGCAGAAGCTAATATTATCATGGTCTTACCTGAACCTACATCACCGATAATCAATCGTTTGGTAGCTTTTTCTTTTTGGTTTAAATCTCTTTTGACCTCATCAATTACATATTTTTGTTCATGGGTGAGAGAAAAAGGAAGATTGGATATAAATCGTTCTATATTACCATTTAGAGACTCCATAGCAGGGAAATCATACCGTTTTCCTTTGAGCTTTTTTATATGGTTAAATGCCTCTATAAATTTTAGAGCATCTTCATCTATCTCTTCAATATCTTCTCTATTTTTAGGATAATGCAACTTCATCAATACAGAAACTTCTCTACTATCTAACCCCTCTGCATATAAATTTTCTTCAGTAATATAATACTCTATTAGCTCCTTAACAAGACCCTCTTTAATAGGAGTTGAATATTTGGGAATAATCTCTCCAACTCTTTTAAGTGATTTGGGTTGGGACATCTGTAATTCACCTCGAAAACTACTCACTCGCCCTTGTATATAGTGATGACTACCTACAATAAATAGATTATAATGATAAGGGGTTACTCGAAAAAATATGGAACTAAGTTCTCTACTAAGATTAGGTAAATCAAAAACTACATAAAGTTTACCATTACTAGTTTTAACCTCTCCAACCACAGCTTCAAAAGTCTGAACCTCTCCCTCTTTTAACTCCGTTGAGAGTATGCTACTGCTATAGCTAGATGGAGTAAGTAGAGCTAAATCCAATAGAGATCTTATTTTAAGTTTTTGAAATAGAGCTTTTGCCTCTTGCATAATAATTATGCCTTTTTGCATAATTATATAATAAAATATGATTTAATGCAAAGAGTATAGGCACAACGATAAGCCGTGTTCTGTCTTGGGTAGTTATTTATCTAGGCGTATGGTTGCCCATACGCTCAAGCGAGACACCAATGCCAACTAAATGGCTTTGTGAGATTTTTACCATGTGCCTCTTGCTACGGACAGGGTTTACCTAGCTACTCATGTTACCATAAGTACTGGTGGTCTCTTACACCACCGTTTCACCTTTGACCACCTATTAAGAAATAGGGGAGAAAAAGAGGGGGAAACTCTTTAAGTTAGGTGGTCGTCTGCTCTCTGTTGCACTTGCCCTCAGATTACTCTGGCCATCTGTTAGATGGAGTCCTATCTCACTTGTAGCACGGACTTTCCTCTCGTGACCTAAGTCACCAGCAACTACCTGTTGTACCTATATTGCAATTGTAGCTTAATTTTCTTTAATAAACTTTTGTCCAGGTTTCCAATCTATATATACACTATCTTTATAATCTAATCGTGGTGCTTTGATAAATACAGCTTTAAATGGTTTATCACTTGTATTATTGAAATAGTGGGCTTCTCCCTCACTACATACTAGATAATCACCAGCTTTTAATACTACTAACTCACCATCAACCCAAACATCACACTCACCCTCTAGTGCAAAAAATGACTCCTCTTGATTTACATGTTTGTGACAAGGGTGTGCTTCATTTGGAGTAATTACTACAATCCCCATATCAATATTGGTTGAACCATCAGTTAGATATTTTGGTCCATGAGTTTTAAATCTATATTCGTGTTCATCTTCATTTGTTAAGTGCATCTTTTTCCTTTATTAAATTCCTGGTGCTTTCCACATAGAGGTAGTCAATCCTCTATCTACAAGCTCTAATTGTGTTTTATAAACCTCTTGCCATTTCTCTTTTATATTACTATATTTTTTATGATTTTCCATATTTGGCTCTATCTCTTTTTCCCATTGGACTAGATTGACCGAAGCCTCTTTTATGCTATCATACATTCCCAAAGCTACACTAGCTAATATCATACCACCAAGAGAAGTTGCCTCTTTGACTACAGGAATTTTGACCCTTTTACCTGTGACATCAGCCAATATTTGTGACCACAAAGCCCCTTTGCTAGCTCCTCCTGCAAAAATAATTGCATCACTATTAACTCCTGAAAACTTAGATATATTTTCCAAATTAATACTACTTACTATACAAGCATTCTCTTCTAAACTTCTAAACATAGAGGCACGATTACATATCTCTGGGTCAATTGATAGATTGATAAATGATGGTGAAGCGTGATACCATTTGCTATATTTCATCACATCACTAAATATTGGCATAATTCCATTTGAGCCAACTGGTACTTTTATAGCTTTCTCTTCTAATATATTATATACATCTATACCTTTTTCTTGAGCTTCAATTTTTTCTATATCACAAAAAGCATCTCTAAACCATCTCATCACTAAGCCACTAAAAAAGGTTATCCCCTCTGCTTGTGATAGTCCCTTGATTATATGTGGATTGACTCTTATATTCATATCTTGTGGAGGCAGTGTATCAGATGGAATATTGACAACTTGTTGCCAAAAGCTACCACCAAGTATTGCTATATCCCCCTCATTTACAACTCCAAGTCCGATAGAGCCTAGTTGTACATCACCTCCCCCCATTACTACAATAGTATCTTCACTTAAGCCACTTTGACCACTAGCTCGTGTACAGACTTTACCAATAATCTCTGATGGTTCATAAACTTTTGGGAAAATATCATCTTTTAATCCTACCTCTTTAGCTTGATGTGTTGCCCAATCTCTACTAGTTAGACTAAATATCCCTGTAGTTCCAGCATTACTTGGCTCTGAGGCTATTACATCTGAAAGTTTAGTTAAAATCCAATCACTAATCATAGAGATTTTATCTACTCTTTCATAAATTTCAGGTTCATTATTTTTAAGCCACAAAAGCCGTGGTAATGCACCTAATGCAAATGTTTGACCAGACTCTTGATAAAATTTCTCTTCCATATTGGGGAATTTCTCTTTGAGTTGTTTTACCTCTTTGAAAGCTCTAGCATCAACATTAGCCACACCCCAAAGCTCATGACCAAATTTATCATAAACTACAATTCCTTCACGCATACTAGATGCTGTAACGGCTTTTATATCACTTACATCCTCTATACTTGCATCTAAAGTTGCCTTTTTGATACATCTACACACCAAACCCCAATTGGTTTTGAAATCAAAGCTCATAGAGTTTGGAATATCATCTTCTTCTATATGATACCACTCCTCTTGTCCTAACCCAAGCTGATTACCTAGTTCATCAAATATTACAGCTCTGACACTTCCTGTTCCTGCGTCTATTGTCATTATTTTTGGCATAATTTTTTATTCCTTATTTTTCTCACAATTATACAACAAGATAAGTTTTAATATATTAAAACTTATTATTTTTTTAACTTCATCTGCTCCAATTCCCAATACTCCATATAAAAGCTATCCCTTTCACTAATACTTTTGTATCCACCTAGTCTTTTAGCATCTATCATAGCTTTCATAGTATGGTTGTTTATATCCTCTATAACTTTAGCCTCTTTTTCATCTTTTCCAAAACTCACAGTTCCAAAATCTTTAAGCACAGCCCAATTTGGAGCAGGATTTAGCATAATCTCATCATAACTATTTCTCTCAAAATATGCTTTGTACTCCTCTATATAATCTTCTAACTCTTTTTTATAATCTTCTTCAAATATTATAGGTACTCTTTTGGTTCGTATAATATGTTCAGGGGTCAGAACTCCTTGTTGGGATAGTGACATATCCTCTTTGGTTGCAAACTGTTTAGCTATTTTGGATTGATTGACTCTCATTACTATATCATACCCTTTAGCTTTGGATATAATCTTTTTAATTTTTTCTAAATTATGAGTTTTCTTTTTTCTTGATTTTTTGAGATAATCTTCAGCCAAAGTTACTGCCTCTATCATATTCTCATAACTCTCTTTGGCACTATTGGCAAAGGTGAAAATACCATGATTGTGTAGTATAATCCCTTTTATACTATCCCAATCAATACCATCTGTCATATTATATACCATTTTGGATAGTAAAAATCCTGGCATTACATAAGGAACTATTAGATAATCTTGATAAATATCAGATATTAACTCTTCACCTCTATTTGAATTTGATATAGTAACCATAGCATCAGCATGAGTGTGATCAACAAATTTATACGGAATAAGTGCATGTAAAATCGCTTCAATTGATGGATTGGGTGCTGTTTTGTCAATTAGTGCCTCTTTTTGATATTTCACCATATCACTATCACTCAATCTATCATTTTCAAGTAGTTTTATAAGCTTAATAGTTTTGACGGGTGAAAACCCCTCTTTTTCTATATCTCCTAAATCCCAACCACTACCTTTGACATATAATATATCATTGATTTTAACCGAAGTATTACCTCCACCATGAAGTACTAAACTATCATCATTACCTAATAGTCGTGATGTATAGACTCTAAGTTCCAAATCGTCTAAATTTTCTGTTGTTTTTGTATTGTATAAACTTTTCATAGTAGGATTATAGCAAATATAAAATTTAGAGACTCTTTTATGTGAACTACCTCTAGCTAAAGAGCTAGAGGCTTCCTAACTAGCAAACTCCAATGAGTCTGAACACGAAAGGCTTTTGAGTTTAATTCTAATTTAG
>JANTFF010000047.1 GCA_024763575.1 Sulfurovum sp. | reverse complement strand
TCTAAATTAGAATTAAACTCAAAAGCCTTTCGTGTTCAGACTCATTGGAGTTTGCTAGTTAGGAAGCCTCTAGCTCTTTAGCTAGAGGTAGTTCACGGATAGAGTAACCTATTTTTAATGTCAAAAAACTCTACATATTTTTCCTCTGTTTTCTAGTATAATAACATTATGAAGTTAATTTTGTGGATATTCACTATGGCAATATTTTAAAAATGATGTTCTTTTATAGTCTCAACGGGTGAGAATGAGTTAAAAGTAAAATATATTGCCAAACCAACTAATATAGTTTTTGATACTATTTTAGATAGTTTAGTTTGCATTTATTTAGCTAAACGCGAAAATCAACATTAGCTAATGCGATACAATCAATCTCAACCAATACATTTTTAGGTAGAGTTCTAACGGCTACTGTACTTCTAACAGGTTTGTGTTTGCCAAAATAGTGAGCATATACCTCATTCATTTTCGCAAAATTATCCATATCATTCAAATATACTGTAGTTTTAATAACATCATTAAAATGAGCTCCACCAGCTTCAAGTACATAAAATAGATTTTTCATAACTTGATGTGTTTGATTTGTAATATCATCAGCTACGATTATACCTTTTTCATCCATTGGAATTTGTCCTGATGTATATAGTACTCCATTTGCTACAACAGCTTGTGAATAAGGTCCAATAGCCATTGGTGCTTGATTAGTTTCGACGAATTTCATATTTTAATTTCCTTTGTAATGCTATTTATCTTCATAAAAGATATAACTTGTTGAGTAGTCAGAAAACTCAAAATATACCCGATGCTCTCCCTCATCTCTTTTACCATTTAGATTTTTGTCATTATAACCATAACCATATCTATATGGTCTATCTTTGTCATTATCAGTTCCTGATGCAGTTGTAAGTTTATCAATATCTATAAATCGTTTTACTAATTTATTTCCTGCATAAACTTCCAATACTCCATTAGTTCCTGTCCAATTTTGAATAGAACGGCTTAGTTTATTTTGTGTCTCTTGTGTACATCCACCTAATAATAATATAAAGGTGATTAAT
The DNA here is from genome assembly GCA_024763575.1 of Sulfurovum sp. Lineage (GTDB taxonomy): Bacteria > Campylobacterota > Campylobacteria > Campylobacterales > Sulfurovaceae > UBA1140. The sequence goes on along the minus strand of JANTFF010000047.1, from coordinate 5,298 downwards.
ATAGATAGTTTAAGTTTCATTGAAATGTCCTTTTTAAATAAGTGTAATATTTTAACACATTAATATTAAGATGGCATATTGAATTTTTGAGTAATAAGCTCTCCATCACTATTAAAATATAGATAATATAGTTTGTCCTTGACAACACTTAGTCCTGCCAAGTAACGAAGTGCCAAATTGGCTTGGAGTGAAGCTATATGCATAACAATAGGTGCTGTAATCCCTGCTGGTTTATGGTTACTTATATTAAATACCCCAAATGATGATTTGTCAAAAAAGCACACTTGACCATTAAATGCCTCTACACTTGCATATATCCATGGAATATTAAGCTCTTTTGCATAATTATCTATTGACTCTCTTGTTTGTAGATTATCTGTAGCATCTAAAATTAGGTCATATCTATTATCTAATATTTTAAAATCTTCAAAATCCATACAGTAAGCTTTTGTTTTGACAAAAGGATTTTTGGATTTTATCACTTTTGCAACTACTTCTGCTTTATAATAGTTCTCATCTGCTAGAGTAAAAGCTATTTGCCTATGAATATTATGCAGACCTACCGTATCAAAATCGACTATATCTATCTCTCCAATACCAGAAGTCCCCAAAGCATAAGCCAAAGAACACCCCAAACCACCTGAACCTATAATAGCGATTTTTTTATCTTGTAATGAGGATTGTGTCTCCTCGCCCCATAGCTGAATTTGTCTATTAAAATAATCTTCTGTTTTTATCATAATGAAAGTGTATCCAAAAATTGATATAATTCCATATAAATAAAAATAGGTAAATATAAAAATGGAACAAAGAGTTAGAGTATTAATTGATTGCAAGGATAAAAAGGGGTTGGTTTATAAAATCTCAAAAGTATTTTATGATAGAGATTTAAATATCGAAAATAACCGTGAGTTTGTTGATAAAGAGCATAGTAAGTTTTTTATGAGAACTGTAGTAACAGGGAACTTTGATACAAAAGAGCTGAAAAATGCACTAAAAAAGGTTATCCCAAGTGAGGCTAATCTACAAGTAATAGAACCTAAAATAAAAAAGATAGTTATACTAGCTACAAAAGAGTCACATGCGTTGGGTGATATACTTATACGACATGAAGCAGGGGAATTGGATGCCAATATAGAAGCTGTGATTGCTAATCATAATACACTAGAGGGATTAGTAAATAGATTTGATATACCATTTTTGAATATTAGTGCAGAGGGATTAAGTAGAGAAGAGCATGAAGAAAAAGTGATGGAGATAATAGATAGATACAGTTTTGATTATATAGTTTTGGCAAAATATATGAGAATATTGACACCAAAATTTGTAAAAAATTATGACAAAAAGATTATAAATATCCATCACTCATTTCTACCTGCATTTATAGGAGCAAATCCCTATAAACAAGCTCATAAAAGAGGGGTAAAAATCATAGGTGCAACAGCACATTTTGTTACAGATGATTTAGACGAAGGACCAATTATAGCCCAAGATGTAATACCAGTTAATCATAGATTAGAGTGGAGAGATATGCAAAAAGCAGGACGAGATGTTGAAAAAGTTGTTCTATCTCGTGCTTTGAATTTAGTACTAAATGATAGAGTATTCGTAAATGGAAATAGAACTATAATCTTTTAAAGCTTTCTATTATATTGTATTTTAAGTTCAAAAGTAATACAATAAAACAAAGAGGTTAAAGCTATGGAACAGTTAAAAAAAGATTATTTTGAGATTATAGAAAATATATATAGTGGAATTGTAGAAATAAGACATAATATCCATGCTCATCCTGAACTTTCAGGAAAAGAGAAAGAGACTAAAGCTATGGTCAAACATACTTTGGAACATTATGGATATAAGGTCAAAGAGTATCCTAATAATTATGGAGTTAGTGCTGATTTGATAACTAAAGATGATGCTAAAATGGTGGCTATTAGAGGTGATATGGATGCTCTACCTATTGTTGAAAAGACAGGAAAACCTTATGCATCTAAAATAGAAGGAATTATGCATGCATGTGGTCATGATGCTCATACTGCTAATCTTTTAGGTGTGGCTATTGGATTGAAGCTTTTGAGTCAAAAACATGATTTAGGTGGAAATTTTAGATTTATATTCCAACCATCCGAAGAGAGTAAAGAGGGTGGTAGTATAGAGATGATAAAAGAGGGTGTACTTGACGGTGTAGATATGATTTTGGGTCTGCATGTTTACCCTTATTTACCAACAGGTCAAATAGGATATAAATATGGTGTTATGATGGCTTCTGCTGATATATTTAGTATAGAGATATATGGTAAAAGTGCACATGGTGCTAGACCTCATGAGGGAGTTGATGCTATTTTAGTTAGTTCTATGATTATTAATTCTCTCAATCATATTGTATCAAGAAGAATTGACCCCTTGCATCCTGCTGTTATATCATTGGGAACTATTAATGGAGGAAAAGCCTCTAATATTATCTGTGATGATGTAGTTGTAACTGGTACGGTACGAACTATAAATGAAGATGTTAGAAAAAATATCCCTATTATGATGGAAGATACTATAAAAGGTATATGTAAAGCTATGGATGCTAAATATAAATTCTCTTATCAATTTGGACAACCTGAACTAATTAACAATGATGAGATAGTAGATATATTGGTCAAAGAGGCAAAAGAGATTATAGGAGATAAAAATACAGTCAATTTAGTTGACCCAGTTATGGGTGGTGAAGATTTTTCTGAATATCTCAAAATAGTAAAAGGTAGCTTTTTTAGACTTGGAACTGCCAATCATAAAAAAGGAACAGACTACTCTCAACACAACTCAATGTTTGATGTAGATGATGATGCTCTTAAAATAGGCATGAAGATATTGGGAGCTACTGGACTAGAATATATAAGGAGTTAGTCATGAAAAATAGTGTCTCGATACAGATACCTAGTGATATAACATATTATCCCATTGTTCAAAATGCTCTATTTGAATTAACTAAATCTTTTGCGAAAGAGGATATAGAGAAATTAGATTTCTCCTTAAAAGAGTTGATACACAATAGTATAGAACATGCTTATAGAAATAGAGAGGGAATGATTGATATTGATTTCTATCTATTTTTACATGGAATTTCTATTGATGTGACTGATAGAGGTATCCCTATGTCTTATGATTTTTTAAACAAAGAAGAGCATAAAGGATTTCAAAAAATTCATAAATTAATGGATAAATTTACTTATAAAAATTTAGGAACTAAAGGTAAAAAATTTACTATATTCAAATATTCATCTTCTTCTATACTAGATATACCTAATAAATCAACTCATAATAAAAAAGATACAGTTCAATCAGAGCAATTGGTTGTTCGAGCATTTAGCGCAGGTGATGAAAATGGTATATCACGACTTATTTATGAAAATTATGGATTAAGTTATGTCAAAGACATGTTTTACTATCCTAGTAAGATTTTAGAATATCATGGTAAAAAATTTTATTCTATAGTTGTAGATAATGGTCATGAGATAGTTGGACATTTTGCATTTGTATTAGCAGAAGATAGTAATATAGCAGAGATTGGTATAGCTGTAGTCTCTCCTGCTTATCAAGGTAGGGGACTTATGAATAAAATGTTTGATAAGTTATTAACTAAAGCACAAAATATAAAGCTAGATGCTTTATATGGTGAAGCTATTATGTTTCATACATATAGTCAAAAAAGTAATCTCAAACATCACTTTTATGAAACAGCATTAGAGATAGGAAAACTAGTCAATACAGTTAAACTCAAAGGAAATGAACTAGCAAATATGGAAAAAAGAGGTTCAGTTCTAATAGGTTATAAATTATTGAAACAGATAAAAAAGAGCCTATTTATCCCAACTATTTATAGAGATAAAGTAGTTGAAATTTACAAAAATTGTGCTGATATAGAGTATAAAATATCTCATAAAGATATTGAAGTGGCGTATTCTAATATCCATTATATATTTGAACCACATCATAATATAGCTGTTATAATAATAGATAGTTATAATAGAGATGATTTTTATTATACATTCCATAGTCAATTAGATAAATTAAGAGCTAAACATTGTGATATGATTTATGCAGATATAAATATGGAAAAAATCTCAAAAATAGATGAGGTAGTAGATATTTTAAATCATGCTCTATTTTTCTTTAGTGGAGTTACTTTTTTAAAATACAAAGAGCAAGATTATATCCAACTTCAATACAAACATAGTGAAGATATAGGCAAAAAAAATCTAGTCTGTTATTCCGATTTCTGTAAATCATTACTCAAATATATATTAGATGATGAAAAAAGAGTTAGAAACCTAAAAGGTGTATCAAGTTCAGTTTGTGATATTAAGTGATAATACAATCAATATTGAAGAGAAAAATTGATATTATTCGCCTAATAAAATAGGAGAAATATTATGAAATTTGTTTCAATTGTAATTGGTAGTAAAAGCGACTATGAAGTAATGAAAGAGTGTTCAGGCACACTAAAAAAATTTGGTGTACCATACGAGTTAATAATATCATCAGCACATAGAAGTCCAGATAGAACCAAAAATTATATGAAAGAAGCAGAAGAAAAAGGTGCGCAAGTATTTATAGCAGCAGCAGGAATGGCAGCCCACCTAGCAGGTGCATTAGCTTCAGCTACAACCAAACCAGTAATTGGTGTTCCCATGGCAAGTGGAGAGCTTAAAGGTGAAGATGCCCTACTTAGTACAGTAATGATGCCAGCAGGTATGCCTGTAGGAACGGTAGCTATAGGTAAAGCAGGAGCAACTAATGCTGCATATATGGCTATTCAGATTATGGCACTACAAGATGATGAGTTAAAAATCAAATTGCAAGAGGATAGAGTTAGCAAGGCTAAAAAAGTTGAGTTGGATTCTAGTACTATTGAAGTTTTACTTTAAAATATAAGGAACTATTATGGAACTCCAGCTGAAGAATATCGGAATGATTAAAGAGGCTAATGTTAAGATAGATGGTCTGAGCGTTATTGCTGGGGAGAATGATACTGGGAAGAGTACTGTTGGGAAAGAGCTTTTTAAGCAAGTTAGAAGATATATAATTGAAGAAGAGATTGACAATAGTCTTATTTTAGATATTAATGAAGAGATACATTTACCTATTTTTATAGATACACCTGATTTATTAGCTAAGTTTAATTATATAAAAAATACATCTGTGCTTTTACAACAAAATAAATTAAATTTTGAATTACCTATAGAGGTAACTGATTTAATTTTACGAATATCTCAACTTCCAGAAAAAAGTAAAAATATTAAAGAATTT
>JANTFF010000046.1 GCA_024763575.1 Sulfurovum sp. | reverse complement strand
TTGTTATCAACTCTTGATATAATGAATTATAATTTAGTTATTCATTAATTAAAATAATTTCAGGGAAAAGGATAATAATGTCAAAAGGTAAAAAAGTAACTGTTATCGGCACAGGAAATTTCGGCTCAACTGTAGCATTTATATTAGCAATGAATGGTGTATGTCATAATGTTGTACTAAGAGGTAGAAGTATCGATGTAGCCAAAGGAAAAGCTCTTGATATGTCACAAGCAGCCAATGCAGCTAGACAACACACTATTGTAAAAGCAGCAACAAAACCAGAAGATATAGCAGAGTCTGATGTAGTAGTTATTACAGCAGGAGCACCACGAACACCTGGTATGAGTAGAGATGATTTATTAACAAAAAATGCAGATATTGTTAAAAACTATGCTAGAGAGATAAAAGAGTATGCACCAAATGCCGTTGTAGTAGTAGTATCAAATCCACTTGATGTTATGACTTATGTAGCTCTAAAAGAGACAGGTTTTCCAAGAGAGAGAGTTTTGGGTATGGCAGGAATATTAGATTCTGCTAGAATGGCTCATTTTATTTTTGAAAAACTAGAGTATGGTGCTGGTCAAATTCGTGCTACTGTAATGGGTGGACATGGTGATACTATGGTTCCACTTCCTAAATTTACAACAGTTGCTGGTGTACCTATAGAAGATTTACTAGACTCTGAAGAGATTGGTGAGATTGTTAAAAAAACTAGAAATGGTGGAGCTGAAATTGTAAATCTATTAGGTAATGGTTCAGCATATTATGCCCCTGCAAAATCCACAACAGTTATGGTAGAAGCAATTTTAAAAGATACTAACCAAATTCACTCATGTGCTGTTATGCTCAAAGGTGAATATGGATACTCTGATATAGTATCAGGTGTTCCTGTTATGATTGGTGCAGGTGGAGCAGAACAGATTATTCAAATGGGTCTAAAACCATTACAGATGAAAAGATTTGCCCACTCTGTAGCCTCTGTTCAAGAGATGGTTGATAAACTAGATGAGTTAAAGTTTTTTGAAAATTAATTAAAATATATTTCCTCTAAACATCAGATGTAAATAAGTAGCAGTAATTTTACGGTTGGCACTTTGCCAACTCCCTACACTACCTATACCATTAGGAGATTTACTCAAAATATTAAACCCTTTTGCTAATGTCTCATCTGTTGGTTTAGTATAATGAAAAGAATGACCCCTAACTCCATTTTCATTATAATAGTAGCCCAAACGGTTAAATCTACTATCCAAAGTAAACTCAATATCCAAAATACCACTCATCTGCTTATCATCAACTCTTTTGGATAGATAAAGCAGTCCTGCACACTCAGCATATATATTTTTGGTTTGACTATGAGTTATCAAAGAGTTTTTAAATTTATGTGAGTTTTTTATATTCTCATATGCTTTATCTGTCTCTATATATCCACCACATATATAAACATCATCACAATCTAGTGGTATTACCTCATCTTTAGTTGAGTCAACTATTACTACATCTTTATATAACTCTTGTAGAAAACATAAATTATCATAATATAAAAATGAGAAGTTTTTATCATTTACTATTGCTAGTTTTTTATCTCTTTTTTCAATTTTTGGGAATGGATAATCTATCTTTGGCTTTTGATTTTCTACTACTCCTACTCTATATATAGCATCTAAATCTATATGTTCTAATACCTCTTTACTTATCTGTTTTATTTTAGATAAATCATATAAATCTAGCCCTAAATGAGTATCGCTAAGTGATTGTAAACTCTTTTTAATCCAACCTAATACTACTATATTTTTATGGTCTAATTCTATCTGTTTTTTAATAAGTTGATAGTGCATAATAGAAGATAGATTGTTTAGGACTACTGCTTTAATAGTATTGTCTATTCTATAGTCCAACAATCCTTTTAAAACAGCTGATATAGTAATATAGCTACCACTTCCATCAAGTACTAAAACTGTAGGGATATTTAGAAGTTTAGAGACACTATATGCACTACACCCTCTGTTCTCTCCATCATAAAATCCCATAACACCCTCTAATATAGCTACATCTTTATCTCTATAGTGATAATAGAGCCACTCTACTTGCTTTTCACTCATTATAAAACTATCTAAATTTACACTATCAGTTCCACAAACTTTTTTGTGAAATTGTGGGTCTATAAAGTCTGGTCCTATTTTATAAGGACGCACAGAGTCTCTAAAATGATATAGTAGAGCCGTTGTAAGTATAGTTTTGCCTTGATTTGAGGCTATGGCTGATATACATAGATTTAACATCTACTTTTTTAACTCTCCACTCATCTCATACTTATTTAGATAACCTCTAGGAGTCAAAACTAATCCATTAGTGGTAAGTTTAGTTTGTGAGTTTCCAACTATAATTAGAGTGGACATAGTAACTTCAGGGTGAGCAATATCTTGTTCTATCAAATCAGTTGTAGTGGTAACTGTTATCTTCTCTTTATCTCGTCCTACATGAGAGGCTATAATAGCTATTCTCTCCTCTTTCTCACTCAATGTTTTCAAAAAGTTCTGATATGGCAAAATTCGTTTTTTGGATTTGGGATTATAAATACCCAAAATCATATCAGCATCAAAACAGTTTCTCACTCGCTTATCTATTATATTTATATCTGTAAGCTTATCTGATAGAGAGATAATAGCAAAATCTTGACTAACAGGAGCTCCAATTCGTGAAGCAGTAGCCAAAAATGAGGTAACTCCTGCTATAGATATAACCTCTATCTCATCCCATAATCCTTGTTTGTCAACTAATTCTGTAATAAGTGTAGCCATACCAAATACATTTACATCTCCATTTGAGATAATACATGTAGTCTTACCCTCTTTGGCATAGTTAATAGCCTCTTGGCATCGTGCTATCTCTTTAGTCATTCCTGACATAAATACAGGCTTGTCACCTATTAGCTCTTTTAACTCTTTGACATAGTTTCTATATCCTACTACTACTTCACAATCATCTAGGGCTTCAAGTGCCTCTGTTGTCATATATTTAATGCCACCTGCACCTGAACTTAATATATATAATTTTTTCATATCTACTCGCTTTTTTTGGTCGGTTATATCATATTTAAACTTATTCTACACAACACCATTTACCATAACCTCCCGAATTTGTATATAAGCAATCAAAAACTCAAATGCCATTCTCCAAAGAAGTTGCATAAACATAAAAGAGACAATAAATAAAATCACAAAAACAATTTTATATTTTAACGATAAGCTACTCCAAGCTAAACTTTTAGCCTTTTGATAACTCTGCTCTATTACAACTATCTTTTTCATTATCCAACGAGAAAAAAACCATATAAATAGAGGCATAATAATAGCCCCCATATAGTAAAAAACAATCAAAGCTATAGGGCTTATAAATGTTTTAAATGTCAAAAAATCCAACATAATTTTTATATAGCTACTGCAATAGTTACCGATTTGAAATAGACCTCTTTTTTGATTATAAGCTCCTTGTACTCAGAAGCCAAAACACTACTAGGCTCTGCTACACCTTTTAGTCCAAAAAATTTAGTCGAAGCTGATTGTGAAAAACTATTTTCAAGTGAGTTTATATCCTTTTTATTATAAAACTCTATTACCAAATTATACTTTTGAGCCAATTCCAAAAGTCCTAATTCATCTTTTTTAGCTTCAAAAGATGATATAGATTTAATATCTTCTACTTTCAAATTATACTTATCCAAAAATAGTTTAAAAGCCTCCTCTAACTCAAAAAGAGGGGTATCTCTATTACACCCCATACCCAAATATACTTTGGGTCTAAAAGTTAGGCATTCACTTTGAACTATAGGAGAGATAACAACAGTATCCAAATCCAAACTATCAAATCCTACTAACTCTAAATTATCTTTTTTGGAAATTGAGTCAAATACTCTAGGATAGGTGGCTACCTTTACATTTTGTTTGTTTAGTAGTCTATTGGATATTTTAGCCAAAGCTTTTAGATTTTCTATATGCCAACCTCTATCTTTTGCCAACATCTCAAAAGCCAAAGTTTTAGTTTGGTCTGTTGCTGTTGATATAAAATTGATACAGTTTGGTAGATTAGAAGCTAATATATCAGCTAATCTATTAGCACCTCCTAAATGTCCACTAAGCAGAGGTACAACCTTATCTAATGCTAAATTGATAACTATAACTGCTGGGTCTGTTGATTTATCTTCTAATAGAGGTGCAATCTTACGAACCACTGCACCCATTGCCAATATACATATAATAGCATTATAACTCTTCCATGCAGGAGTTAGTATATCATCTAATTTATTATAAATTTTCAACTCTTTGAGATTATGTTTTAAATCTTTTTTACCATATACATCAACTTCATAATCTTGTAAATATGGAACTAAGTTACATGCACTATTGAGGCTTGGTTGATTTATTGTTACTATTGCTATTTTCAAAAATATACCTTTTTTATAATCTTTTTATCATTTTTTAGCTTTAAGTTCCTTAACTAATGGCTTAACATATAGATGAGACTCTTCACTCTCCTCTTGATACAAGAAATCTCCCAAAAGTATCAAAGCCACTCCACGAATATGAGAAACTTGCTCTTCTATATCAGATATTGTACCTTTATAGATAGCTTCATCTTCCCAAGTAGCCTTTTCTACTACCCAACAAGGAGTATTAGGACTATAACCCATCTCCAAAGCCTTTTTTTTCAACTTTTTGAGTAATAAAATAGATAGATAAAAGACTAAAGAGGAGTTACGACAAGATAAAATATTCTCTAAACTCTCAGGATTTGGAGTCCTACCCTCAACTCTACTAATAATAAGAGTCTGTGAAACACCTGGTATGGTATATTCAATCCCCAAACTAGCACTAGCTCCAAAACAAGCTGTAATTCCTGCTACTACCTCATACTCAATCCCTTTTTGTTTCAAAAAGCTTATCTGTTTGGCAATAGTTGAGTATATAGAGGGGTCGCCTGTATGAACACGAGCAACTATTTTATCTCTATACTTTTCCAAAAATGCAAAAATTTCAGGATATTTCATACCTTGAGAGTCAACAATTAAAGCATCATCTCTACACCACATTAGAACCTCTTTTGGTACTAATGAACCTGTATATAAAACTGCATCTGCTTTTTGCATAATTTTTTGAGCTTTTATTGTCACTAATTCAGGGTCGCCTGAACCTGCTCCTATGAAGTATATCATCTATTTTAATTCCTTTTTATCTTTATCTGAAATAGTTGTCTCTCAGGCTCAATCAAATCTAATTTACCTTTATAAGTTGTAAGTGAAAGAGAGATAACTTTATACTCTATTTTGGCACTATTTAGTACACTTATCATCTGTGTTAGATTTTTAAGTGTAATAGCATTAATTAGCATAACTCCATTTTCTACTAATCTACTATAGAGATATGGCAATCTAGCTATTACCTTCTCCCCTCCTCCACCTACGAAAATTCTATCAGGGTCAATCTCTACACTCTCAAATAGCTCCTCTGCATTTCCCTCTAATAGTAGAGTATCACAAACGAAGTGTGAGGTTAAATTTTTTTTGATAAACTCATTTCGTTGTGGCTGTTTCTCAAATAAAATAGTTTTAACTCTATATCGTTTATACGCTTCAATAGAACAGCTCCCACTTCCTGCTCCTATATCCCAAAGTATCATATTTGGCTCTAAATCTAAATTTTGTAGGGATAGATTTCTTTTATACTGTTTGGTTATCATTCCTCTTTCTGTTTGAAAATCACTATCCATACTAATAATTGGTTTTGAAGTAAATAGCCTTTTGATTAATAGTACATAAGGCTTAGTTAAATCAAAAGCTCTATAGCTATAATTAGATATATCTATCTGCTCTATTACCTCATCACTATAACCTAGTTTATAACCTATAGTCACCTCTATATCTTTACTATTTATATAAGTTATTGCCTCTTTTACTCTATCTATGCTAAATCTATCACATAGTATAAATGTGTGTCTATTTATTAGAAATTTTGTCAAATCTATTCTATCTCTACCATGTAGTGAGATACTCTCAACCTCTGTTTCACTTATAAAAAGTCTCTCTAATAAATATGATTTTGAAGAGACATTATTTATAATCTTTACACTATCTGTTGGTAATTTGTTTGCTATTAAAATCCCTGCACTAAAGAATAGTGGAGAGCCTGTTACTACATATAGTATATTTTCTCTATTATAGTTTTCTAGGATATACTCTTTTGCCCCTTTAAAACCAAGTTTTAATATATTAGGAGCTTCCTCTTTGAAATTTTTATCACATATTACTATATCAAACTTTTTTATATCTATGGTTAGATTATCAAAAGTATAATCTCCCATTCCATTTC
>JANTFF010000045.1 GCA_024763575.1 Sulfurovum sp. | reverse complement strand
TAACTTATAGTGGGTATTTTTGATAAATATCTACACTTCACTAAACTTTTTTTTATGATTAAAATCAAAATTAATTTTCAAACTAATAAATATAGGTATAATTATTTTTAATAGCGTTTTTTATAAAACTATTGTAAAATTCGACAAATTCTATACAAAGGAGAGTAATAATGGTTGTAAAGAAATCTTTGATAACTATTGTTTTATCAACTTGTCTGTTAATGGGGTCATTACATGCAGATGATAAACGAAAAGTTATTGAGAACTTATCACTTGATAGGGCTTTAGATATTATGAAACAGGAGAATTTAGAACTCAAAGTATCTAAATTCAATGAACAGATAAAAGAGTATGAGGCAAAAGTTGCACAAGGGTATGATTATGGTAAAGCAGATGTAACTTTTCAAGCACTTCGCTCGAATAGTGCAGGAAATGTATTTGGCTTCAAACTAGAGAGTCGTGAGGCTAATTTTGGAGATTTTGGAGCTGAGGAGTTTATGAATAATGCAGGAGCTGCACAAAATGGGGATATGGCAGCAGCTGGTAGAATGTACACAAAGCCTCCTCATGAACTAAATTATCCAGGTTCAAGAAACCATTTTCAAACAAAACTTAACTATCAAGTTCCTTTATATACAGGGGGGAAACTAGACCAATATAAGAAAATTACTAATGCTTTGCATACAATGAGTATTCTTGATACTAAAAAACTTATGCAAGAGAAAATTTTTCAGACTCAAAAAACTTTTTATGATATATCATTGATAGAGGATTATATAGTTAACCTAAATGAGATAGTTAATAATATCGAAAAGTTAAAAGAGATTGTATCAAGTATGAAAGAGGAAGGTTATGCTAAAGATATAGATAAACTAGAGGTTCAAGCAAGAGAGTCTGAAGTTCAAAGTATGTTAAGCAAAGCTGAATTTAATAAGAAGTTAGCATATCAATATCTATCTTTTTTATTAAACAGTGATGTAAAATCTATTCAAACTATAAATAGTCGTGTACCAATGCCAAAAGTAGTAAAAGAAGAGGTTCAGCAGACCAATCTTGATATACAAAAAGCAAAACTTGGTCTAAAAATTACAGATATGGCTATAAAAGTACAAGAGGCAAATCTACTACCAGAAGTTGGTGGATTTGGAGAGTATAGTAGTGCTGACAATACTCCTTTTAATGAATTTTTGGATAAAGACTCATATACAGTGGGAGTTCAAGCTAAGTGGAATATCTATGATGGCAATATCAACAAAAATAACCTAGAAAAAGCCAAGATTGAAAATATGAAAGTTTATGAACAGGTCAATCTAGCAAAAAGAGGAATATGTCTGCAAGTTAGAAAAACAATAACTGAAATCAAAAGTAAAGAGGCTGAAATTCAAAGCCTAGATACACAATTAGAGTTTGCAAATAAAGTATATGAAAACTATAGAGAAAGATACAAAGAGGGAGTTAGTTCTATATCTGATGTATTAATGAAACAGTCTAAATCTATACAAGTTTTGCTTAAACTTTTGACTGCAAAAAATGATAGAAATACAAAAATATTTGAATTAAAAAGTATAATGAACCAAGAAGGAGAAGAGATATGAGAAAAATTGTATTGGGATTAATAATAGCTATTAGTTCATCTATGGCTATAGAGTTTGATTTAAGTGGTGCTGTAATTTCTGATAACCAAAAGATGATTACAAGTAGATATATGGGAATAGTCAAAAAGATGTTAGTAACAGATGGAGAGGTAGTCAAAAAAGGTCAGCTACTCTATGTTATAGATTCAAAAGAGATTGATGCAAAAAAAGAGCAAGTAGAACTTGGTATTTCACAAGCACAATTAGCCCTTCAGATGAATAAAAATCAGCTAAATAATGTACTACTAAATTTAGCAAGAAACCAAAGACTATACAAAAAAGGTATGGTCTCAAAATATGATTTGGAAAATCTACAGTTAGCTAGTAAAAATATGAAAGATATGGTCAAAATTGCAAGTAAACAGGTTAGACAAGCAAAAGCTATGAAAAAAGAGGTAATGAACCAATATAACTATCTCAAACTAAGAGCCCCTAATAATGGAGTTATAGTAGCCAAAAGACTTAATGAGGGTGAGATGGCAATTCCTGGTATGCCAGGAGTTATACTTACAGATTTGAGTAAACTTAGTATTATGGTAGAGGTTGCAGAGAATGATTTGAAATTTATGCATATTGGAAAAGTTGTAGATATCAAAATCCCATCTATTAACTACTCTACTACTGGTAAAATTTATGCAATAATTCCAAACTCTAACCCTATGACACACAAATTTAAAATGAAGATTAGATTTAATACCAAGAAAAAATCAATTTACCCTGGTATGTATGCTAATGTTCATATCAAAGGATAATAATGGGACATAAAAAGCCGTATGAAGTAAAAGATGTTGCTGGTAAATTAGCAGTTGGATTTTTACGAAATCCTCTGACAGCAGTTTTGGGTATAGTATTGTTAGCTTTAGGATGGATTGCTTTAAGTACTATGCCTAGAGAAGAAGACCCACAAATTGCTATATCTGGTGGTGCTGTTATTGTTGCAATGCCAGGGGCTACTCCTGGGGAAGTTGAAAATATTATTGTCAAACCTTTGGAGAAAAAGCTTCGAGAGGTCAAAGGGATTGAGCATATCTATGGCATGTCTATGGATAATGTAGGTATTGTCAATGTTATGTATTATATTGGAGAGAATAGAGAGGACTCTAACCTAAAACTATATGATAAAGTGATGCAAAATATGGATGAGATGCCAAAAGGTGTTATGCAACCACTTATTAAACCATTTGATATTGATATTGATGTTCCTATTATTACTTTGGCTATGTATAAAAAAGAGGGGGCATTACTCTCAACAACAGATTTCACTGAAAAGGTTAAAAAACTTCAACATGAGATAAATGCTATAGATAATGTAGCCAAAACTACACTTAGAGGTAACCACAAAGAGCAGTATAATATAGAAGTTGATATGGGGAAACTATCTGCTTATCACCTCTCTATGGGTCAAATTATGATGGCTGTGCAATCTCTTGCTGCTAATGTACCAAATGTAAAAGGTAGAACACAAGATAATAAATTGACTATTTTTGGTATTGCCAATGCTATTGAGAGTGTAGAAGATGTCAAAAATGTAATGGTAGCAAACTATATGGGTTCACCAATATATCTAAGAGATGTTGCTAAAGTTACAAATGGTATAGATATTCAAAATTTCAAAGATGTTGGATTGATTGCACGAGCTGATAATAATATCACAAATCCATTTAACAAAGAGATACCACAAGTCACACTAACTGTAGCAAAACTAGCAGGAACAAATGCTGTTTTCGTTGCAAAAGATGTTGAAGAGGTACTCAAAGAGCATGAAGAGGAGTTTGAAAAAGAGGGTATTGGATATATTGTTACTAGAGATTATGGTGAAAGAGCAAATGAAGCTGTTAATGAGCTAATGCACCATCTTGTTATCACTATTATTATTATTGCACTAATGCTTGTATTTGCTTTAGGTTGGAGAGAGTCTATTATTGTAACATTTACAGTACCTGCTATTTTGGCTATTACACTATTTATTGCATATGTTTCAGGACAGACTATGAATAGAATTACTCTATTTGCATTCTTGTTATCTCTAGGATTACTTGTTGATGCTGCAATTATTGTTATTGAGAATATCCACAGACACCTTCATGCACATGATGCAGAAGATAAAGATATGGATGAGATATTAGTTCAAGCTACTGATGAAGTTGGAGGGCCTACCAATATAGCAACACTTGCTATTATTATGACTATGGTTCCAATGGCATTTGTTGGAGGGATGATGGGGTCATTTATGAAACCAATTCCACTAAATGTTCCTGTTGCACTATTTGCTTCACTTGCTGTTGCTTATATTTTCACACCATATTTGAGTCTAAAACTTTTGAAAAAACCAAAACATAAGCATAATCATAAAGAAGAAGAAAAAGAGAAAGATAAGGGGAAAAGTTAATGAAAAAATTTGAAAATTTTGTTCATAATATACTAAAAAGTAAAGTCAAAAAAACTTTGGTAATTGTTTTAACTGCTGTTGCTTTTTTTGCATCACTAATGATGTTTCCAACTAAATTAGTTTTGGCAAAGATGTTACCTGGTAAAAGTGATAATACATACTCTATATATGTTGATACACCAACAGCTAGTTCAATTGAAGAGACCAAAAAAGTTACAAGTTGTATCACTAATATATTAACAAAAGAGAAATATGTTAAAAATATGTCAATTTTTTATGGTCAAGGAATACCATTAGATTATGCTGGACTAGTCAAAGGGGCTAGTATGAAGAGAACAGAAAATGTTGCTGAAATATCTGTAAACCTAACAGATAAACATACTAGAAAAGAGCCATCATTTCTTATGACACAAAGACTTAGACCTATTATAGATAAAGAGTGTGGACATATTATAAGTGGCTCAACTATTAAATTAGTAGAACAGCCTTCAGGTCCTCCAACTTTAGCATCAATTGTTGTTGAGGTACAAGGGGACAATATCAAACAAAGTAGAGAGCTATCTGTAGAGGTTGCTAATATCTTATCAAATACTAAAGGTCTAGTTGATATAGATGTAATGGCAGATGATATTTATGATACATACAAATTAATTCCTAATATAGATAAAGTAGCTAGAAGTGGGTTGGCTATCAAACAGATTAACAATATTTTATATCTAGCATTTGAAGGAATGGTTATTGCTACTAAAAACTCTGAAAATCACTCTGACCAAATTCCAATATTTTTAATATTGAGTGATAAAACCAAACGACTAAGTGATAGCTCACAAGATGCTATTCGTTCTAAACTTACATCATTAAACCTTATGAACCAAAGAGGTATGATGGTGCCACTAAGTGAAGTTGTTGATATAAAAAAGGTCAAATCAGAACCTATGATAATGCACAAAGACCTTAAACGAATGATTAATGTCATAGCAGAGACAGATATGGTATCACAAGTATATCCACTATTAGATGCAAGAGAGAAAATGATAGAACACTTCTCCAAAAACTATACTGTTGAAAAAGCAGGTTTTTCCACATATATGTTTGATTTATATCTTACAGATAAACAAACAGGTGAAAAGTTTCTGCTAAGATGGGATGGAGAGATGAAAGTAACTCTTGATACTTTTAGAGATTTAGGAGCTGCATTTATAGCAGCACTTGTTCTTATATTCTTCTTATTAGTTATATATTATAAGAGCTTTAGTATTAGTGGTATTATTTTGATTGGCTCATTCTTGTCTCTGATTGGAGTAATAGTTGGTCACTGGGTGGCCGATTTGATAACGGAACAGACATTCTTTTTGACTGCTACATCTTTGATTGGATTTATTGCATTAATGGGAATTAGTTCGAGAAACTCTTTGCTACTTATAGATTTTGCTATGAGTTTAATGTCAGAGCATGGTATGGAGAAAAAAGAGGCTATCGCAGTATCAGCTGCAACTAGAGCTAAACCTATTATGCTAACTGCTGTTGCTATTATTTTAGGTTCTGCACTACTTGCTAGTGACCCAATATTTGGGGGTCTTGGTGTTGCATTGATTTCTGGAACAGTTGCTGCTGTTTTTGTATCACTTCTATTTGTACCTGTACTTATGGACAATGCCAAAGCTGTTAATGGTGGTCAATTTGAAGATACCTTAATAGACCAAGAACATCCTAACGATATATCTATAACTCGATAATATATACAAAATAGATACCTCTTAAAAGGTATCTATAACTCTTCATTAAACTTCAAGCTAGAAACAACTATAATTATCTAAAATAATCATAATAAGGTTAAGTAATGGTTAAAGATACAATAGATACATTTAAACTAGCAGCTTCTTATACAATTGGTTCACATATTTTACCTGGTAAACCAATATCTGATATATCCCAAAAACTTCATAGTAAAATAAAACTCAAAATAACTACTTGTGATAAAATCATTGAGGGGCTTAAAAAGAGTGAATATGATTTAGGATTAATAGAGACACCTATATTTGATAATTCTTTAATTTATAAAGAGTGGATGAAAGATGAACTAGTAATTTGTTCTAAAATGCCAATTCCAAACAGTATAGATGAAAATGAACTGGGAAAATATAGATTAATTGCTAGAAAAAAAGATTCTCTAACTAGAATAGTTATATCTAATTTTTTAGAAAATATAGGGTTATCATACAAAAACTTTAAATCTATTTCAGAAATTAATAATCCTACAGCTATGATACAGAGTATCAAATGGTCTAAACCAAATAGAGAAAACCCTACAGTAGCTATTGTGTCTCAAATTGCTATAGAAGATGAATTAAAAAGAAAAGAACTCCATATTTCTCGTATCAAAAATCACCCTATAATAAGAAAATTTTATCTCATATATAATCAAAATA
>JANTFF010000044.1 GCA_024763575.1 Sulfurovum sp. | reverse complement strand
ATATAATCTATCCTGAAGTAGCTGTTAAAAAAAATAAAACATCACTCAAAAAGCTATACAAAAAAATAAAAGATAGAGGACAATATTCTGATGTTTTAAAAGTAATGGCTGATGATAATCCTTTTGAAGCTCTAAAAATAGTAACACCAAAAACAGTATGTTATATATTTAACCGTTGTCAAACAAAATATCGTAAAAAATATTTTAATTACCCTTTTTCAAAAGAACAACTAAAAGAGTTAACAAAAGAAAAACAGTTTAATAAATCTATATTTAAAATAGTAACTACACATGATTTAGATAAACTAAAAGAGTCTCTATTAAATACACCTGTGACTAATAATCTCACATTCAAAACTACCTTTCTATTAGGTATAAATGCAGTTGAATTTAATCAAATAAAAACTGCAATAGATTATATACAAAAAGCTAGAAAAAAGACTAACAGACAATCTCAATATGACCAGTGTGACTTTTGGTTATATATACTAAGTTTAGATAAAAAATATCTAAAAAATCTATTGGAGAGTCCACAAATAAATCTATATACTCTAAAAGCTAGAGATATATCCAATAAGCCATATACAAAGGCTATTACTCCAAATTTAGGGTTTCATCTAGTCAAATATATAGACCCATATAGTCCAATAGATTGGGAAAATATCAAAATAGATATGAAAGAACATCCAGAGACTATAGAGGTACAAGCAGATAACTATCGAAGCTACTCTACAGAGGGGATATACTCTTATCTCAAAGAGAAAGCAAGTCACTACACCGACCAATATTTTGCTATGCCTTATCGTGATGCAATGTTTGGTAAAAGTAAAAAGAGAATTGCACTAATCTATGCTATAGCAAGACAAGAGAGTAGATTTGTACCTGCTTCCATATCGACCTCTTATGCTTTAGGTATGATGCAAATTATGCCATTTTTGATAAAACATCTAGCTAAAGAGAGAAAAGAGAGTATAGATTTAGATGATATGTTTAATCCTTATGTAGCTATAGATTATGCCAATCAACATTTAGATTATCTAAGTAAATTTTTATATCATCCTCTTTTTGTAGCTTATGCTTATAATGGGGGGATTGGTTTTACCAAACGAACTATCAAAAGTAATCATCTATTCAAAATAGGAAAATATGAACCATATCTAAGTATGGAACTAATAGATTATGAACAGAGTAGAGAGTATGGCAAAAAAGTTTTAGCTAATTATGTAATATATCTCAATAAATTAGGAGTAGAGACCAAAATTAGTTCTCTACTTGATAGTTTAGATAAACCTTTGGAGACAGATAGATTTAGATAACTAATTATTTTTTTGGTTTTCTAAAAGTCAAAACATCTTTACCAAATCTATCACTTTCAAATACAAGTTTGAGCTTTTTGCTATTAACTGTCGGATATTTGACTTTATAATATGTACTCCAGTTATCAACCATAGGCATTTCATATCTTAATGGGTCATCTTTGTCTAACTCTTTTATCTCTATAGGCTTCATACCATTTAGTGTTAGAAAGTAACCTTTATCATCAAAATGGTTTATCTTACTTCCATTTATATAAACTCCTACAAAAAAGTACTCACCTCCAGATACATCTACACAAAAGTTTTTACAATTCTTTTTTGTAAAAACAGGATTTAGATAAGTAGCAGTTAGTAGTGCTTTGGTCTCTAATGATGCTATAAGTTGAGCTTTTTGAGTATTTAACAGACTAATATGATAAATATCATCTTTGGTAAAAAGTTGAGATATATTATCCTTCTCTTTAGTACTACAACCTAATATAATCAAAAGTATAGATAGTAACAATATTTTTTTATACATTTTTATTAACCTCTATTTAATATTTAAACATTTTAACACATTTGTCATAAATATTGATGTATAATCCAATATTAATTTATCCAAGGAAAAAAATGAAACGGTATGCTGTAGCATTTACAGGTCCATCAGGTAGTGGCAAAACTACCCTTATTGAAAAAGTTGCGAAGGTTTTAATCAAAACCAAAGAGATAGCAATTATCAAACATGACCCTAAAGACAAAGCGATATTTGACAAAGAGGGCAAAGATAGTTATAAATTTTCACAAACAGGTGCAGAGGTGGTTGTAGTCTCCCCTACTCGCACAACATATCTCTCCAAACGATACAAAGAGTTAGATGATATTATTAGGATATTTAACCATTTTGATATTTTATTAGTTGAGGGTCTCAAAACTCTACCTCTTCCACGAATAGCTATTTTTCGTAACAAAATAGATGAGAGTTATCTTGATTACAGTGAAGCGATTGCAATTGACGAAAGTATAAATATCAAAGAGTATAATATACCCCAAGAGATAGATATACTCAATCTAAACAGTACTAGTGAGATAATAGGCTGGATAGAAAAAAATGCAAAAGAGGTATAAAAATGTTAAATATAGTAGAGACTATTAAAAAAATTGCTTTTGAAATTGAAAATGCAATACAAACAGAGGATTTAGGATATAGTGATAGTGAAAATAGTTCAGGTGAAGAGCAACTAAAACTAGATGTAAAGAGTGATTTGATTATCGAAAAAGCTTTTACTAATGTCAGTTCAGTCAAAGCACTTGTAAGCGAAGAGAAAAAGGGAGTAATGGAAATGAACCCAAATGGAGAATATACATTATGTTATGACCCATTAGATGGTTCTAGCTTGGTTGATGTAAACCTATCTGTAGGTTCTATATTTGGAATTTATAAAGGTGAGCTAAAAGGTGAGAACTTAATAGCATCTGCATATATAGTATATGGTCCTAGAGTAGAGATGGTATATGTAGAAAGAGATATGAAACCACTACTATATGGTGGATACCAAGAGACATTTAGAGAATTAGGTGAAATAACACTAGATGAAAAAGGTAAACTAAATGGACCTGGTGGAACACAACAAAATTGGTCAAAAACTCATAAAAACTTTATAGATAGACTGTTTCAAGAGGGTTATAGATTGCGTTATTCAGGTGGTATGGTTCCAGACCTACATCAAATTTTACTAAAAGGTGGTGGACTATTTTCATATCCTGCAACCACAGATAAACCAAATGGAAAGCTAAGACAGCTATTTGAAGTAATACCGTTTGCTCTAATATATGAACAAGCAGGAGGAGAGGCTATCAATGATAAAGGAGAGAGACTATTAGAGTTAGTACCATCTCACCCACATGATACCTCACCATGTTTCTTTGGTTCTAAGTATGAGATAAATGCTCTAAAAGAGGCTTATGGAAGAGACTAGAGAAGATATACAATTAGATGAGTGGGAGTTAGAACTTCAAATCAAAAAAAAAGAACTAGAAAATTGTCAACAGCAACAACAAGTTGATAGTTGTCTCAAATGTTCCCAACTTCTTAATTGTAAACTACGAGACAACTATGTCCATGCTGTTTACTCTAGTATGAACAAAGGTGCTGGTGGTGGATTTGAGTTTTAAACATAGAATATTCGTACTTATAGGGAACTTTGCGTTATAATCGCGAAAATTTTTTAATATACATAATTATTATGTAATTTAGATAGAGGAATAATCGTGAGAACACACTATTGTGCAGATGTAAATGAGACGCTAATTGGTCAAGAAGTAACGGTTGCTGGTTGGGTATCTAGCAGAAGAGACCATGGTGGTCTGATTTTTATAGATTTAAGAGATAAAGATGAGGTAGTTCAACTTGTTTGTGACCCAGCAGATAATGTTGAAGCTCATAAGATAGCTGAAGATATTAGAGACCAATTTGTATTGGTAGCTACAGGAAAAGTTAGAGCTAGAGGTGAGGGGTTAGAAAATCCAAAACTCAAAACTGGTAAAGTTGAGATTGTAGTAGATAACTTGGTAGTTGAAAATAAATCTCTACCTATGCCATTTGAGCTTGGTGATGATAAAGTTAATGAAGAGATTAAACTAAGATATAGATACTTGGAGCTACGAACTCAAAAATCTTATGATATTTTTAAGCTCCGTTCAAAAGCAACAATTGCTACTAGAAATGCACTTGATGAGCTTGGATTTTTAGAAGTTGAGACACCTATTATTACAAAATCAACTCCAGAAGGAGCTAGAGATTATCTAGTTCCTAGCCGTGTACATGGTGGTGAGTTTTATGCACTTCCTCAATCTCCACAACTTTTTAAACAGTTACTTATGGTTGGTGGATTTGATAGATATTTTCAGATTGCAAAATGTTTTAGAGATGAAGATTTACGAGCCGATAGACAACCTGAATTTACTCAAATAGATATTGAGATGAGTTTTTGTGACCAAGAGGATATAATTGAGGTTGCCCAAAAACTTATGCACTCTATATTTACAAGTTGTGGCTTTGATATTCCTGACACATTTAAACGAATACAATACAGTGAAGCGATGGAAAAATATGGTTCTGATAAACCTGATATGCGTTATGATTTGGCAATGGTTGATGTTATTGATATTTTTGCTAGATGTGATAATGAGATATTCTCAAATATCGCAAAAGACAGTAAAAAGAATAGAATAAAAGCTCTCAAAGTTCCAAATGGGGATAATATCTTCTCAAAAAGAGAAATGAAAAGATTTGAAGATTATGTACGAAAATTTGGAGCATCTGGTTTAGGATATTTCCAAATGAAAGAGGATGGGCTAAAAGGACCTCTAACAAAATTCTTTACTCCTGAAGATATAGAAGCTATTATAGATAGATGTGAACTAAAAGTTGGTGATGCTGTATTCTTTGGTGCTGGTAACAAAAAATTAGTACTTGATTATATGGGTAGATTTAGAATTCATTTAGCAGAGATTATGGATATAATTCCAAAAGACAGATTTGAGTTCTTATGGGTTATGGATTTCCCTATGTTTGAAGAAGAAGATGGAAAAGTAAAAGCACTTCACCACCCATTTACTATGCCAAAAACTGATGAAAATGGCAAAATCAACTTCGATGATATAGAAGAGATAGAGTCTATCGCTTATGACTTGGTATTAAATGGTACAGAACTTGGTGGTGGTTCTATCCGTATTCACAAAGAGGATATTCAAGCAGAGGTATTTAAACTTTTGGGTATTTCAGATGAAGAGGCAGATGCTAAGTTTGGGTTCTTACTCAATGCTCTTCAATTTGGAGCTCCTCCACATGGTGGAATTGCATTTGGTTTAGATAGATTGATTATGCTTATGACTGGGGCTAGTAGCATCCGTGAAGTTATTGCATTCCCAAAAACTCAAAAAGCACAATGTCTATTAACTAATGCACCAAGTGAGGTTGATAGTGAACAGTTGAATGAACTTAGTATTAGAGTTCGTAAACAACAAAATATATAAAAAAGGAAAAAACAGTGGCAAAAAAATTATTTTTAATTATTGGAGCTCCAGGTTCAGGGAAAACAACTGATGCTAGTCTAATAGCAAAAAAACGAAGTGATAGTATTGTTCACTACTCAACAGGTGATATGCTAAGAGCCGAAGTATCAAGTGGTAGTGAGCTTGGTCAAACTATAGAGAGCTATATCTCAAGAGGTGCGTTAGTACCATTAGAGATTATAGTAGATACTATTGTATCTGCAATCGATAATGCACCTGTAAATAATGTACTTATAGATGGCTATCCAAGAAGCGTTGAACAGATGAGGGCACTAGATGAACTATTAAATCAAAAAGATGATATTGAGCTAGTATCGGTTATAGAAGTAAGAGTAAGTGAACAAGTAGCCAAAGATAGAATTTTGGGTCGTGCATCAGAGGCAAAAGAGGGTGAGCAGAGAAGTGATGATAGTATAGAAGTATTTTATAATAGAATGAAAATCTATACAGACCCATTAAGTGAAATTCAAAAATTTTACACAGACAAAAATCTACTTCAAGTAATTGATGGAGAGAGAACACTTGAAGTAATTGTTGAAGATATGGATAAGTTTATTCATAGTAAAATCTAAAAACTCTCCAATAATACATTCTCTTTGTCCAAAATATCTACATTATTTAGATATGTAAGAGACAAAGAGGTTGGTCTAATAGTATATAATTTTGATACCTTTTCACATATTGCTTTTCTTCCTCGTGTTGAGTTTATAAACTGCACAATAAATCTTGAATCCAATTTTACACCCTTTTTCAAACGAACAACTGCCATATAGTGTGGAATTACCAATCCCTCTTGACCTTCTTCTACGAAACAAGCAATCATAGGGAAATAGAGACTAACAATCACATCTCCTACTTTTGTTAAGTTTTTAGACGATACCTTTTTGTTACTATCTACCTCTATAAGCTTTCGCTCATCTATAAAAGAGATAGGCTCCAAAGAGAGCATAGTAAGTTCTTTATAAATTTTATGCTCTTTGGTATCACTCTCTTTCTCTTTTAGATGAGTTCCTTTTATTACATTTGCAATTTCTTTTAATTTCATAATTTCGTCCTTATTCTTAAAAATAGATTAATTTAATAGA
>JANTFF010000043.1 GCA_024763575.1 Sulfurovum sp. | reverse complement strand
GATAGTATATCAAATAAAAATTAAAAAAACTTTTCTATAAAAAATAAATTCTATCCGAAAAAAATATTTAGATATAATTACACATGGCATTTATAAAGATAAACAGAGAAAACTTTTTTCATAATATTCAACAATTTAGTATAAAATGTGGTTCAAAAGAGAAAATAGCAATAGTACTCAAAGACAATGCTTATGGGCATGGATTAGATATTATGGCTACGCTCTCATTTAAATTTGGATTAACCCAAGCAGTAGTAAGAACCTATAGTGAAGCCAAACAGATAAAACAATATTTTAAACAGATACTAATTTTAGGAGATAGAGCTATAGTTGATGCAAAATGTTCTTTTACACTAAATAGTTTAGATGATATTTTATTAGCACAAAAAGGTTCAACTGTAGAGCTAAAAGTAGATACAGGAATGCATAGAAATGGTATATCTATAGATAAGTTAGAAGAGGCATTACAACTTATTACCCAACAACAACTTAATCTAATAGGAGTAATGACACATAATCGTTCTGCTGATGAGTTAAGTAGTGAACTTTTTTGGCAACAAAAACAGTTTAAGTATATCAAAGAGAGAATAAAAGATTTTGGATTTAAAGGTATTAGGTTTCACTCTTTTAACTCTGCTACTGCTTTAAGATTAGATTGTAAAAATGAAGATTTAATCCGTCTAGGAATTGGTGCATATGGTTACAGTGAATTACCAAAGGTTTATAATAGTTTAAAACTTAAACCTGTATTATCACTTTGGGCAAATAAAGTTTCTACTAGAGTATTAAAAAAAGGTAGTAGAGTAGGGTATGGTGGTACATATATAGCTCCTTATGATATGATAGTATCCACTTATGATTTAGGATATGGTGATGGGTGGATGAGGTCAAATAGTTTTAAACCATTTATTACAGCAGAGGGATTACCAATATTAGGACGCGTATCTATGGACTATATCTCTTTGGAAATAGATAAAGATGAGGTATGTATAGTAGATAATGCACAAAATGCTAGTAAACAGATAGGTACTATATCTTATGAGATTATGACACAATTATCTCATAATATACCTAGATTTATAATATCATAGGTTATAAAACCCACGATATAATTATTTTGCTACTCCAACTTCCACTATCAAAAGTTTTCCATTAATCTCTTGCATAGTTACTATATGTCTGCTTGTTCCTTTTAACTCTTTTTTGCTATTTTTGAGTATATAATCAAATGTGATTTTGATAGTGGCTTTTTGATGGACTTTATCTATATTTATAGTATCTAATTTGATATTGCTATAATCTCTTTTTGTCCACTTTTTGAAATAGTCTGCTTTGTCTTTAATAATATCTTTGGCTGTTACATTTTTTTTGTGATAATAGGTTGCAAGTGGATAGTGAAATAGCTCTACAAAATCTTGTGGATTATTGCTTTGCATCTCTCTATAGTATAGTTTCTTGACTAATGCTTTAGCTTGGCTTTCTAAATCATCTTGCTTTGTTTTTATAGATTGTGTATCTATAACTCTAATCTCATTAACTCCTTTTGCATAATCTCCTATACGACTATCATACATAGATTCAGCAATAATAGCAGGGATTTTGCATACCCCTTTAGTAGTTACTAATAAAGGAGTAAAGATTACTCCTTTAGTCTGTTTTGTTATATATTTTTTAGTTTGTTTATTATACTTTTGGGTTTTAGCTAAATCTATAAAGTTCAATACTCTATCATCTCGTATCTCTTTATACTCTTGATTTATATTTATATTTTGGAACTTCTTATTAGGTGTCTCATTTTTTATTCTACTATTTACAATACTTAAACATGCAGGTATTCTCTCGTTTACCACTACACTATTTATTTTACCATAGTTCTCTATAGTAACTTTAGAATAGATAGTATCTCCTTGTTTTAACTCTTTGAGATTTACTCTTTTGCCTTGTTCATCTAAAAACTCTCTTTTAATACTAAGATTTTGCTTGGTTGAGAGTCTATTTTTAATAGCTTTTGGTATGTGTTTAACTAACTCTATATTATAACTCAATGCTCCCATTTTAGGAGTTATTTTGATATTTTTGCTAGTGACTTTATCTATTGTAGTATAGAATGGTTTAGTATGTATTGAGATTTTGCCATTTATATCTAGTGTAGCATTTAATTCACTATTTTTTGGTTTGCCTAGATATATACTCAATGCTTTTAGTGCTATTGCTCTATCTTGGGTTGAATATATATTATCAATAGAGTTTTGAATAACTGCCAAATCTTTATTATCTTTGTTGAAGTATTTAGTTTTTATAATAAAATGCAAAAACATATCTCTAATATTAGACTCAAAGTTACCACTATAATCACTATATGTCTTTTGTTGATATGAAGATAAGCTATATGGAACAGTTGCATATACTTTTTCTGCCTCTTTTATTTTACCTTGCATTTTTAGGATAGATGCCATATATAGAGTAGATAAGAAATGTTTTTTATAAAATCCTTTCTCATATAACAAGTTGGCACTACTTTGACTCAATTTCCCATTTTGAGCCAAAATATAACCTGCATATACTCTATGAAATTCACTATAATTACCCATATAATTATTATCTGCTATAGTTATAGATTTTAGCATTTTGATACTTTTGTCTATAATATTTTGGTCAATACTTACCCCATTACTATATAACTCCAATAGCGTTTGTGCAGAATAGAGTGAAGCATAAGGATTAATCTCCCCCTCCTCTTCCCAATAACTAAACTCACCGTAATAGTTTTGTAAATTTCTTAGTTTTTTAATTCCTTGACGGATAAAGTTTTTGCTCTCTCCTACTAGATTATCATCTCGTAAAAATGGTTGTGCATAATACATTGCCAATATCTTAGAAGTAGTCTGTTCTGCACACCCATAAGGGTATGAGACTAGATATTTTAAATCATTTCTCAATACTCCAATAAGATTATCTGATATACTTATATATCCTTTAGCATTTTGATATTTTACTGGTACTTTTAATATCTCTTGTTTTTTGGTTATACCTTTAAAAGTTTTGGTACTTATCGCATAAGGGTTATAGATAGCTAGTTCTATACTATTACTAACTATCTCGTTATCAAAATGTGCTATTAAATTTATCTCCCCTTTACCTTCCTCTTTGGCTTCTAGTGTAGCTTGAATTACTTTTGAGCTATTTGGAGCTATAGTTAATAGTTTGCTATCAAAATCAAATGATAGATTAGAAGATACTTTTTTGGTTAAATTTATATCTTTTGTCTTTTTAGTAGTATTGAAAACTCTTATAGGTACTTTTACTTTGTCACCTTTTAGCAGATATTTTGGATATGATGGTTTTATTATTACATCATCTTTAACTATAATATCTTTTGATGCTACACCTACACTATCTGAATTTACTGCAATTGCTACTATTGATGCTTTACCATTAAATTGTGGTATATCTATAGATATTGTTGTATTATTATCTTTTGTATTAATTACCCCTGACCATATCATAAATGGTTTAATTCGTTTGGCTAAGTCTGGCGCTAAATGTTTAGCTTTTTTCTCCAATGGCATATCTCCAGCCCCAAAGCTAATCATCTCTCCTTTAGCAATATAGCTTATAAGTTGGTCATACAAATCATAATATGATAGCTGTTTATTTAACTGTTTATTGAAAAATTCAAAAATCTTAGGTGCTTTTTGGTCAACTAGTTGCAAAATTCCTTTATCAACTACACTAACTAAAATCTCTGATTTTTTATCTGTATTGATATTTAATTTTAATGCTCTTTTGGATTTAGTCTCTTTTGGTGCTTGGATTTGGACATTTATCTTATGAGCTGTTCTATCTGATTTAACAAATTTATAGCCCATAGCTCTAAATGGAATTAATTCTGATGACCTATCACTAGCACGATATGCTGTTGCATGGATATAAAATCCTCTTTTGGTATCAAATGTTATAGGTAATTCAACCTCTGCAACACCTTTTTCTAACTCTATAAGTCTAAACCCTTCTATTTTATCATCTTCTAGTGTTACTAATAGTTGACCCTCTAATATAGGTGATTTGAATATTGCTTTGATAGTATCATCTTTTTTATATAACTTATCATCAAACTTTATCTCTATAGATTGTAGGTCATCTTTTGGAGAGATATTGGTATAGTCTTGCCACCAAATATCAAAACTGCTACTAGCACTATGTCCACCAAATCTATCATAAACTTCTATAATATAGTTCCCATTTTCACTACTTTTTGCATGAAATATCTCATTGGATTTTATTTTGAAATTACTTACAACTTTACTCTCTTGTTCCCAATTACTATTACCATCACTATAACTATAGTGCCACTCTACTTTTTTGATAACAGCATATAGTTCTCTATCTATTAATTCCCCATTTCTAGGGTCTATAAGAATAGCTTTACCTGTTAGATTTTGACCCTTTTCAAAATGATTACCATCTATTTTCAATCCTACCATCTCTTTATATGGATATAGTTTTACTTTTTTGTAACTAGTAACAGGTTGCGTATCATCCATAATAGTAGCTTCGACCATAGCTTCTAATATAGATGGCACTTTTTGTTTAACTATAGTTGGTATAGCTACATCAATTTGACCTCTGTTATCTAGCTTAATATCATCTTCATACTCTATATAGGTTTGAGTGTTACTTTTGTCTATCTCATGGTTTGTAAATGTATAGTTTTTGTATCTACTATCTATAAAATCAATTGGTTTAGTACTAAGTTTTATCTTACCACTTAGATAACTAGCAGGAGTTCCAAATAGATAGTGAGAGCTAATATTAGCCTCTATCAACTCTCCTGTATAGTAGTTATCTTTTGCTATTTGGATACTATTTTCTATCTTAGGAGGCATAAATGCTTCCACTTTAATAGGAGCTGAACCTATCTCTTTATCACCAATAGATGCTGTAATCACATAATTACCCGTTTTGTCATTATTATCAAGCTGATAACCAAAATCAATCAAACCATACTCATCAGTATGATAGACTTTCTCTTTTAAAACTTTCCCATATCTTTGACGCAATGTAATCTTGATTGGTAATTTGTTTGCTGAGATGAAGTCTCTATCTTTTATTGTAATTAGTGCATTAATTTTACTATTTGGTCGTACTATTTTACTCTGTGGATAGATATTGGCTCTAAACTTTTGGGGTTCACTTAGAATATCATCAGGAGTAGGTGAAGATATAGGTGAAGTTAGAGCCAAAAAGTTTGTATCTTTTTTGGTTTGGACAATAATACCTGTTGGTTTTTGGGATAGTAGTTTATCATCTTCTATTACTACCATACCATATTTATCACTTTTTGCACTTCCTAAAAGCTGATTATTTGCTCCATATAGATATACCATTGCAGAGACCAAAGGTTTGGCGCTATCCAATTTCATAGTATGGATAAAAGCTTGTGTTTTAGAGATATTTGCAGATATTCCAATATTGGATAAAAATAAAATTTTGCTTTGTGCTTTTTCCTCTTTTTTATCATTATATCTTAGTGTAATTTTATAGATACCAAATGGTAAATCACCATCGTTTAACTCAGTTAATTTAAATTTCTGTTTAACAATTTTATTTTTTCTACTATTTAGCTTTATCTCTTTGCTAAAAACCTCTTCTAAATAGTCATCAACCACATCTTTATTGGCATTTTTGAAATTAACAAAATATCGTAAGTTATCATCTAATACTCTTTGTACTACTATAGTAGCTGTATCTACATTGATAGATGAAAATCCAAGCTCTCCATGGCTTGATATATAAGGTTTATCATCTTCAAACATAATACTTTTAGCTCTATCAGCACTTTTTAGGATGTACTCTTTATCCTCTTTTAGTTCTTTATAATTTTTTAGACCTTTTTTTAGAGTGAGATGATATGTACTGTTTGGTTTAAATTCAGGACTAACTATATCACAATAATAGTAGTTATTAGAAGAGATACCGAATTTTTTTCTCATTTTATAATCCATATAGTTGTCTCTATCTATTTTGAAATTTTCTATACCATCTATATAAATAAAATTTTCAGGAGTCCCCTCTAGGGTATCATCAAAAAATAGTCTAATAGCAAACTCACCACTATCAAGTGCTACCATTTGAGGCTTATCTGTAATCTGCATTGGCTCTTTTTTATCATTTAGAGTGACAGTTTTATTTTTTTTACTATTGAAACTAGCAGAAAAACTCTTAGCTAGAGTGCCACCATTGATATTTGGTATCTCTTTGTCTATATTTAACTCTACAACACTTTTATAGACAGGTTCATCAATTTTTAGTAATACTACATTATCACTATTTTGGACAATAGTATATTTAAGCTCTGTAGTTGATAATTTATCTCTCTTATTTAGATGAATATATTTTTGAATTGATTTAGAGTTAAGTTTATCATTAAATTCTAATCGTACAAGTTTATCTCTTTTAAAATAGTGATAAT
>JANTFF010000042.1 GCA_024763575.1 Sulfurovum sp. | reverse complement strand
CCATCTCTTCCAATATCTGTTACAAATCCATAGTATCCACTATAATCAAATATAGGTTTTTTATTTTTATATAGAGTCCTTTTACTTCCATTTTGTTTAAAATAGTATAAATCATCTCCATTTACCAAAACAGAAGAGCAACTTGTATCATAAAACTTACCATCTATATAGATATGAGGAGTCTCTATAGATTTTTCTATATCAAAATATATAGCCTTACTATTGGATAAAAATCCTTGTATAACTTTTCCCTCACTACTATCTAACATATATGCACTATCATCCACTAGACCCATTTTTATTTTTGTTGGAGATATTTTGACTGAACTTGTAGTATAATATTTCCCATCTATCTTAAATGGTTCACCACTTCTATATGCACCTCTATTAAACTTTATCTTTTTACTTTTTTTATCAAACTGTAATATTTTAGGATAACTTTTATAATCACCAATTAGAGTATATATCTCATTATTTGTTGAGTTCATAGGTACAAATAACTGACTACTAGCTACCTCTTTACCTTGTGTAGTTTGGAAATTAGCATGTTTAACCTTTATATCCTCTACAAATTCAGCCAATAATACTTTAAATGTCTTACCAAATGTATTTCTAAAAGCACTACTAGTAAAAAATGGAAAAATCTGTTTGGAGTGAATTTTGAAATACCCATTTACCTTTTTGACTCCATATTTTTGTGCCAAAAATTTTTGAAAAAATCCACCAATTAGATAATATTTTTCTCCGTAAGGGAAATCAAGAGTAGTATTATACATTAGTTCAGGTCTAATTTTCCCAGCTTTTGCCATAGCTACCACTTCAGCTAGAGCATACCCACTATATAGCCGTCCACCTAAGCCAAACCTAGACTCATTTAGTACAGCATTACCCTCTAAAATAAAGCTATTTATCATTATATTAGGTATGGGAAATAGAGGGAAAAGAGCTAAAAATGTAACAGGAGTATTACCCACAACTTTATGACTAAACCAAGAAAGTTTACTCTCTTTTGGATTGAGTTGAAAGTTATGAGTAGTCTCATGTAATATTAGTGTCTTAAGCCAAGAGTTAGAACAAAAATAGTCAATCTCACTAGCTCCAGCCCCATAAAAAAGTTGAGAATTAAAAGGAATTTGAGTAGAGTAAGCATTAGCAATTTGATTATTTTGTGAAGCTAAACCAGTACGCAATTTATCATCAAATTTAAATCCAAACTCACTACTATACTCTTTGATTACCTTATGTTGATATGACTTTATATCAGGTAAAATAGGAGCATATTCCTTAGAGTATATATAACTGTTATCTTCATCTTGGCTAATCTGATAATCATCAGGAACGACTACCGTTTGGGCAAATAACACAAATGGTAATGATATAGATAATAATATTTTTAAACTCATACTCTAAACCCCATACTCTTATCACCATCAAAACTACTTCCCAACTCTTTTTCTATCTCTTCTAAAAAATCTTGTGTAGTAAATAGACTCTCATCTTTTATAGCAACTTTATAAGCAGTATTACGGATGATGAGATTAATTTGCCCCCCTGTTAGCTCATATTTAGAGAGTTTATCAACACTAAATCCCTCATCATAATCAGCATTTTCAGGTAACATAAAGTGCCACAATCTTTTTCGCTGTTTTTTATCAGGTTTTTTGAACTCTATTTTATAGTTAAATCGTCTTGAAAAAGCTTTGTCTATATTATCCAATAGATTAGTAGTAGCTATTAAAATTCCCTCAAATTTCTCTATCTGTTCGAGAAAAATATTTTGCATCTGATTGTGCATCTTGTCAGCCCCACTTCCAGCACCTTCTGTTCGGCTACTTAGAAATTGGTCTGCTTCATTTAGTAGTAATATTGGGTCAACTTTGGCTTTTTTGCTAAGTATTTTGAAATCATCAAAAATCTTTCGTACATTTTTTTCACTCTCTCCTACATACATAGACAAAATCTTAGAACAATCAAAGCTCAAAATTGGTCTTTTGAGTGTTTTGGCTAGACTAATAGCTGTCATACTCTTACCAGTTCCAGGGCTTCCATAAAATATAATCCGAGCATCTATTCCTTTTCGTTTATCTTTTATACCCCATGCTTTTAATTTAGCAAATACATCTTTGTCAACCTGTTTTATAATTGTATTCAAAGTATCTCTAGTTTTAGGATGAAGCACAACATCACTCAAATCAGTAGTAGGTTTAATAAACTCAAAAATCTCTTGCTCTTCTACTAATTTATCAAGTTTAAGCTTGGTTACATTTTTCTTTTTGTTTGGGTGAATTATCTTTTGTAATATATCCTCTTGAATATAAAATGAACGGCTAATACCCCCAAACATATTTAGTATCTCTTCATAATCTATAATCTCTTCGCTAATTAGTTTAGAACCATCTTCTAATAATGCACGATTACGGATTTTGTCATACTCATCTATAGAGATAAGCTCTATAAGAGTATTCATATCACGAAACTGACCCTCTCCCCCTGAATACTCCTCTTTTAGAAGTGCTAAAAATATCTTTTGCTCTTTTTCATCAAATTCATTCTCTGTAAAAAAGGTCTCTACTACAATAGGCTCATCAGTGATTTTAAGTCTCTCTTCAATTCGTTGACTAAGTAGTACTAGTTTATTTTTGGTTCGTCCAAGACTTAGAGAACTATCTGTAAAACCTTGTTTAGATACAGACATTTTGTGCAATAGCTCTATCACATCAAATTGATCTTGGAGATACTCCAAATGGTCTGTATATGGTTTAATATCAGGTAAATCAACCTCCATAGAACCCTCTTCTAATAATCGGAGTAGTCCAATACTAGGAGCTATAGAGGCATTGAGTATTTCTAGCTTGGATACCTCTTGAATTTTGATTTGACCAAAGCTAATCTGAACAATCCATCCCAAATCCATTAAGTGTTTGACTTTAGATAAATGATTTAGATAAGAGTAGCCTTTGGGTTCAAAAATCTCTTGCAAAATATCTAATACAGGAGTCTCTTCTATCCCTTTGACAAAATTTTGACAAAGAAATTGTAGTATCTTTGCTTCTATAGGAGAACATTTTAAATCTGGATATATATGAGCTGTTTCTATCTGTTGGGTTTCTATAAAATCTATAAGGTATTTCAATATAGTATCCTAAAGTTTTATTAAATTATAGCTAAATATTTAAAGAGGTAACTTTTAATTTAAATACAAAAAAGGAGGAGAATATTGAAATTAAAAAATTAAAAGTTATCATCAACAGAGAGCCACTTGCTAAAAGGGGAGGAGATAGTTTGTGACTCTCATAATGGTATTATAACACAGTGATTGTGTAAAAAAGGTGGAATTACTTTATATTTTTAATAAAATTTTAAATTATACTAAAACTCATAACTCATATGTTAGAAATACTTTCCTAATATCCCATTGTTGTTTTTCTGATACCAGAAAATATCTGTGTTGTTACCTTATAGGCTAGAGAACCACAATCTCCATGTGTTATATTATGGTCTAGTCCTAGTGTTGGCTCAACTGGCACTAACTCCACATCTGTTGCACCCATTGCTTTCATAGTCGCTTCTGTAATTTGAGAGATAACAAATGGTATAACATCATCACCCTGACATTGAACCAATCTAACAGGAGTTTGTGGAGCCCAAGCGTGAACAGAGTTCTCTACCATAGCCTTTCTAAACCAAAAATCACTATCAGCAAAAAAGCTACCAACAAACTGTGGATTAAACAGACCACTCTCTCCTGTAGTATCATAAGAGAGTTCAGGGTCAATCAAATCTCTAGCTCGTGAACCATCAATTAGTGTAGGAAGTTTACTCGCATAAGGTTCATTTATAATAGTTGAGAGGTTTTTATCATAAGCTTTTCCATAAGCATAACCCACATCAGCCATAAACGATGGAACAGAGAGTTTAGGTTGAGAAAAAACACCAAATGAAGTTGTATTTAAATCATAAGGACCTGCCATTGGTGCAGCCATAGTTACACTAAGCTCTCCATCAGCTTCTATTTTTTGAAGTGTAGCCATTGAGGCATATCCACCCTCACTATACCCTGTCAAAAAGAGTTGATTGTTGAGTTTGATACTATTTTCAGTTGCAAATGTTTTGACAGCTTTGATAAAATCAATAGTACTACTTGCCAATGATTTTTTGAGTATAAATGGATGATAATGTTTTCTATAAGAGTCACCAAATCCAATATAATCAGGTTGAAGTGTAGCAAATCCACCAAGTGCAGATAAAATAATAGATGAACCATCAGGAGTACCATTATTGCTACCTATAACAGATGGTGCATCAGCATTAGCAAATATAGTACCATGGTCATCACTAACCATAGATAAACCTATCTGCCCAACAGCAGGAGGCATACCAGTAGGTATTACAAATAGTCCTGAAGCTTCTACTTGATTACCTTTTTCATCGGTTGTGGTATATGGAATTTTATAAGCTTTATATCCAAATACTGTTGTATTTTCATCAGCTACTCCCTCTGAAATAAGTGTTTTCTTCATCATCGTCGCAGAAAAATCTACAACAATCTCACCACTTTTTACACTATCGTTAGATGGTTCATCTAAATCACCACAACCCAAAATTAAAATAAGTGGTGCTACCACTGCCACAGTTTTTATTATATTTTTCACATTTTCTCCTTTTCCAATTCACGAAAATAATCTAATTATAACAAAATATCTGATTTTTTCCCAATTATATCTCTAAAAATTAATCTCTACTCAAACAAACCATTAACTATCTCTTGTGCCTCATTTTGAATAGCACTTAGATGTTCTTGGTCTATAAAACTCTCTGCATAAATTTTATATACATCTTCAGTCCCAGATGGGCGAATAGCAAACCATCCATTTTGGGTAACTACTTTTAGTCCACCAATTTTTGCTCCATTATCAGCTACGGTTATTATTTTTTCTATCTCTTCTCCTGCTAATGTGGTGTTTGTGATATTTTGAGGTGTTAGATTTTTGAGTATCTCTTTTTGTTCGTAATTAGCAGGTGCATCTATTCTAGCATAGATAGGGTTTCCAAATTTTTTAGTTAGCTCTTGATAATACTCTCCTGCATCCATTCCAGTTTTGGCTAAAATTTCTACACTTAGTAGATTCATAATTATTCCATCTTTGTCAGTTGTCCAAGGTGTTCTATCTTTTTGCAGAAAACTAGCTCCTGCACTCTCTTCTCCTCCAAAAAATATCTCTCCCTCTATTAGTGGATTTACAAACCATTTGAACCCTACAGGTGTCTCAATAACCTCTATATTATTATCTTGACATACTCTATCTATCATAGAACTACTAACAAGTGTTTTTCCTACTCCTAATGCTTTGAAATCTCTATTTTTGGCTAGATAATCAATAGCTACGGCTAGATAGTGATTAGGATTTAGTAGTCCCACACTTTTGGTTACAATTCCATGTCTATCGAAATCTGTATCATTACCAAATGCTATATTGTATCTATTTTTTAGCTCAATTAGTCCAGCCATAGCATAAGGGCTAGAGCAGTCCATACGGATTTTACCATCTTTGTCACAGTGCATAAATGAGAATGTAAAATCTGCATGGTCATGAAGTATCTCCATATTTAGATTATATTTCTCCTTTATAGCATGATAATATCTCATTCCTGCACCACCTAGTGCATCTGCTCCAATTTTTAGATTGGCTTTAGATATTATATCCATATCTAATACATTAGATAAATCTGATACAAAAGGGGTTATAAAATCATACTTAACTAGATATTCAGAAGCCAAAGCCTCTTGAAAAGGTACTTTTTTGACATCTTTTAGCCCATTTTCTATAATCTCAT
Source organism: Sulfurovum sp. (assembly GCA_024763575.1). GTDB lineage: Bacteria > Campylobacterota > Campylobacteria > Campylobacterales > Sulfurovaceae > UBA1140. The sequence continues at coordinate 692 of JANTFF010000042.1, read as the reverse complement.
TGGCTCTATTTTCTATCCATTTAGTAATCTCTTCATTAGCAGGTCCTCCATCTGTAGAGTTGTATTTGAAACCACCATCAGTTGGGGGATTGTGTGAAGGAGTTACTACAATACCATCACTATCATCATGAGTTAAAATAGCATGAGATATTACAGGTGTAGGAGTATATTCCATACTATAATAAGTGGTAACCTTATTACCAGCTAGTACTTCTAATGCTGTTTTGTAAGCAGGAGTAGATAGTGCGTGTGTATCCATACCAATAAAGAGCATACTACCTACTTTATCTTTTCTATACTCTGCTACTGCTTGGCTAATTGCTAATATGTGTCTCTCATTGAAACTACCATTTAAGCTACTTCCTCTATGTCCTGAAGTCCCAAATTTTACACGATTTTGTATTTTATTCATATTTGGAGTTTGGACATAATAATTACTAATTAAATCTGCTACATTTACTAATATCTCTTGTGGTGCTTTTTTCCCTGCTAATGGATTATTTACCATAATAATTTACCTTGTATTAAAAATTTTATAATTATATTGTAAAGTTAGTGATATTCTGTTGTGCTATAATTTGAAAACAACTATAATAGGAGGTAAATAGATTATGAAAATACACTTTTTTTGGCACATGCACCAACCACTATATCTAAAAGATGATATTATTGATATGCCTTGGGTATTTCTA
>JANTFF010000041.1 GCA_024763575.1 Sulfurovum sp. | reverse complement strand
AATATGAGAACCAACCAAAATACAACTTTTACCCAAACACCTACAGCAAAAGTTGGTGATATTGTGGAAGCTGGTCAAGTTATTGCAGATGGTCCAAATATGGATATGGGAGAACTTGCAATTGGTAAAAATGCAATGGTTGCATTTATGCCTTGGTATGGATATAACTATGAAGATGCGATTATTATCTCTGAAAAGATACTAAGAGAAGATACCTTTACATCAGTTCACACTTATGAAGTTGAGATAGAAGCCCGTGAGCTTAAACATGGTACAGAAGAGATTACTAGAGATATTCAAAATATTAGAGAAGATGAGTTAACACATCTTGATGAGAGTGGAATTGTAAAAGTTGGAACTGATGTTAGACCAGGTATGATTTTGGTGGGTAAAGTATCTCCAAAAGGTGAGATTAAACCAACTCCAGAAGAGAGATTGCTTAGAGCTATTTTTGGTGAAAAAGCAGGACATGTTGTAAATAAATCTCTATATGCCAAAGCCTCAATGGAGGGTGTTGTTGTAGATGTAAAAGTATTTACCAAAAAAGGTTATGAAAAAGATGCAAGAGCAATTCAATCTTATGAAGAAGAGAAAGCAATTCTCGATGGAGAACATCATGATAAACTATTGATGATTGACAAAGAGGAGCTTTTAAGAATTGCGAATATGTTATCTAAAGCCGAGCTAGTTCAAGATGTGACTATTGGAGATACATTTTATGAAGCTGGTGATAAAATTCCAGCAGAAGTAATTAAAGATATAAATAGATTTGCTCTTAGAACTGTAGTTCAATCTTATGATAAAAAGGTTCAATCTGAATATAATTCAGCAAAAACATATTTCCAAAGACAGAAAAAGAGACTCAAAGATGCACATGAAGAGAAACTTAATATCTTGGAAAAAGATGACATATTACCAAATGGTGTGACAAAGCTAGTCAAAATCTACATAGCAACTAAGCGAAAGCTAAAAGTTGGTGATAAAATGGCAGGACGACACGGTAACAAGGGTATTGTATCAAATATTGTACCTGAAATTGATATGCCATACACCAAAGATGGAAAAACAGTTGATATTATTCTAAACCCTCTAGGGGTTCCATCACGGATGAATATTGGGCAGATTTTGGAAGTTCACTTAGGAATGTTGGGTAAAAAATTAGGTGCTCAAATCCAAGAGATGTTTGATGAACAAAAAGAGACTATGGTAGCAGATCTAAGAGCTAAAATGATGGAAATAGCAGATGTGGCTAAACTTATGAATGCTAAAGAGACATTAGAAAATATCTCTGATGATAAACTTATTGATTATGCACGAGATTGGGCAAATGGTGTTAAGTTTGGAACAAGTGTATTTGAAGGAACTAACCAACAAGAGTTTGATAAACTATTTGAACTAGCCAAAATGGATGCAGATGGTAAGACTGAGCTATATGATGGAAAAACTGGTGAGAAGATGTTAGAGAGAGTAAACTTAGGATATATGTATATGTTGAAACTTCACCACTTAGTAGATGAAAAAGTTCATGCTCGTTCAACTGGTCCTTACTCATTAGTTACTCAACAGCCTGTTGGTGGTAAAGCACTATTTGGTGGACAGAGATTTGGAGAGATGGAAGTTTGGGCATTGGAGGCTTATGGTGCTTCACATATCCTAAAAGAGATGCTTACTATCAAATCAGATGATGTTGATGGGCGTACAAGAGCCTATAGAGCTATTACCAAAGGTGAGAGTGTACCAGAATCGGGTGTACCAGAGACTATGTTCGTACTTACAAAAGAGCTACAAGCATTGGGTCTTGATGTTGATTTATTTGAAAAAGAGAAAGAGGGAGCAAAATAATGAGTGATTTTTTAGATGGTTTAACCCCTATTGATTTAACAAGCGAAGAGAGACCAATGGATATTTTGGCAATGCGTTTGCGTGTTGCTAGTCCAGAGAAGGTGTTATCTTGGAGTTATGGTGAGGTTAAAAAACCTGAAACCATTAACTATAGAACATTAAAACCTGAAAGAGATGGTCTATTTTGTGCTAAAACTTTTGGACCAGTGAGAGACTATGAGTGTCTTTGTGGTAAATATAAAAAGATGCGATACAAAGGTGTTGTATGTGAGAAGTGTGGTGTTGAAGTTACAACATCAAAAGTTAGAAGAAACAGAATGGGTCATATTGACCTAGTAGCTCCTGTTGCACATATTTGGTATGTATCTTCTCTGCCAAGTAGAATTGGTACACTTTTAGGTGTCAAGATGAAAGATTTGGAGAGAGTTTTATATTATGAAGCATATATTGTAAAAGATGCTGGAATTGCATGTTATGATAGTGAAGGGACTACACCTCTAAGTAAATTTGATGTTTTAAATGAAGAGCAGTACCAATCTATTACTCAAAGATTTCCAGAATCAGGTCTTGATGCTAGAATGGGTGGAGAGATAGTTAAAGAGCTTTTAGCAGAACTTGACCTTGTAGAGATGTTTTCAGGACTTAAAGAGGATATATTAGCAACTAAATCAGAAGCAAAGAAAAAAACTATTGTAAAAAGACTTAAAGTAATTGAGTCTTTCCTTGAATCAGGTAATAGACCAGAGTGGATGATGTTAACTATATTACCAGTTATGCCACCTAATCTTAGACCTTTGGTTAGCCTAGATGGTGGTAAATTTGCTGTAAGTGATGTAAATGATCTCTATAGACGAGTTATCAATAGAAACCAAAGATTAAAAAGACTTGTTGAGCTAGATGCACCAGAGATTATTGTACGAAATGAAAAAAGAATGCTTCAAGAGTCAGTTGATGCACTATTTGATAATGGACGAAGAGGAAACTCTGTAAAAGGTGCAAACAAAAGACCACTTAAATCACTATCAGAAGTAATTAAAGGTAAACAGGGTCGATTTAGACAAAACTTACTTGGTAAAAGGGTTGACTTTTCAGGTCGTTCTGTAATTGTTGTTGGACCTAGTCTAAAAATGGATGAGTGTGGATTACCTAAAAAAATGGCTATTGAGCTATTTAAACCTCATGTTATGGCTAAACTTGAAGAGAGAGGTTATGCTACTACTCTAAAACAAGCCAAAAAAATGATAGAGAAAAAAACTAATGAAGTTTGGGAGTGTCTCGAAGATGTAGTTGATAGTTATCCTATTCTACTAAATAGAGCCCCAACACTACATAAACTCTCTATTCAAGCATTTCACCCAAAACTAATTGATGGAAAAGCAATTCAGTTGCACCCATTGGTTTGTGCAGCGTTTAATGCCGATTTTGATGGTGACCAGATGGCTGTGCATGTTCCTTTATCATCAGAAGCTATTGCAGAAGCAAAGATTTTAATGTTGGCTTCTATGAATATTTTGCTCCCAGCATCAGGAAAAGCAATTGCTGTACCATCACAAGATATGATTTTAGGTCTATATTATCTAACACTTGAAAAAACAGATGTGGTAGGGGAACATAAACTGTTTGCAAATGTAGATGAGGTTATGATTGCTAATGAGCAGGGTGGACTTGACCTTAACGCTAATATTAGAACTGTTATTAATGGAAATATTGTTAGAACAACAGCAGGAAGAGTAATTCTAAAAGATATTATTCCTGACTATGTACCTCAAAGTTATTGGAATAAGATATTAAAGAAAAAAGATATTTCTGCTTTAGTTGATTATATTTATGCACAAAGTGGTATATCTTATACTTCAGAGTTTTTGGATAATTTAAAAGATATTGGTTTCAAATATGCTACCAAAGCAGGGGTATCTATCTCTATTGATGATATTAAAGTTCCACAAGAGAAATATGCAACAGTAGATAGTGCAAAAGAACAAGTAGTAGAGATACAAAAACAGTATGGAAAAGGTCTTTTAACAGAGCAAGAGAGATACAATAAGATTATTGATATTTGGACAGATACCAATAATTCAGTAGCATCAGAGCTTATGAATTTGATTAAAAAAGATAAAAATGGATTTAACTCGGTTCACATGATGGCTGATTCTGGTGCTAGAGGTAGTGCATCTCAAATTAGACAGCTCTCTGGTATGAGGGGACTGATGGCTAAATCTGATGGTTCTATTATTGAGACATCAATTACTTCAAACTTCCGTGAAGGACTAAATGTACTTGAGTACTTTATTTCAACCCACGGAGCTAGAAAAGGTCTAGCTGATACAGCTATGAAGACAGCAAGTGCAGGATATTTGACTAGAAAACTAATTGATGTTGCTCAAAATGTCAAAGTAACTATGCATGATTGTGGTACACATGAGGGTGTTGATGTATCTGATATTTTTGTAGGTAATGAGTTGATTGAACCTATAGCAGATAGAGTATATGGACGAGTTATAGCCAAAGATGTAATTGACCCAATTACAAATGAAGTACTTGTAAGTGAGGGGACTATGATAGATGAACCTCTAGGGAGATTAATTACAGATGCAGGTGTCCGTTCTGTTAATATTAGAACTTCTGTAACATGTAAAGCACCAAAAGGTATCTGTGCAAAATGTTATGGTCTAAATATGGCAGAGAACAAAATTGTAAAAAGTGGTGAGGCTGTTGGTGTTGTTGCTGCTCAATCTATTGGTGAACCTGGAACTCAGCTTACACTTCGTACATTCCACACAGGTGGTACTGCAACAGCAGGTAAAGAAGAGAGACAAGTAATAGCAAATAAAGAAGGGTTTATCCGTTATTATAATCTAAATGTTTATAAAAATAGTGAAGATAAATTGGTAGTATCAAATAGAAGAAATGCAGGTGTCCTACTTGTTGAGCCAAAAGTTAAATCATTAACTAGAGGAAGAATTTCTATAATCCAATCTCATGATGAGATTACACTACTAATTCAACAAGGTGCTCAGGAGCAGAAATATAATGTAAGAAAAAGTGATGTAGCCAAAACTAATGAACTTGCAGGTGTTGGTGGAAAAGTTGATGGTAAATTATTTATTCCTTATAAAAATGGAGAGCTTATTGAAGAGGGTGATTCTATTGTAGAGGTTATCAAAGAGGCATGGTCTGTTCCTACTCGTATCCCATTTGCAAGTGAAATTAAAGTTGAAGATGGAGCTCCAATTACTCAAAATATCTATTCTGATGCAAAAGGAATTGTTAAATATTTCTTACTCAAAGGTGATTATATTGAGAGAATAGAGACTATCAAAAAAGATAAATTTGTTGAGGAAAAAGGTCTCTTTGCTGTAATAGTTGATGATAATAATAGAGAGGCTGCTAGACACTATATTGCTAGAGGCTCTTTGGTTAAAGTTGAAGATAATACACTTTTGGATAGAGGTGATTTGATAGCTGCTCCAAAATCAGATGACCAAGTGGTTATTGCAGAGTGGGACCCATATTCTGAACCAATTATTGCTGAATCTAATGGTGTGGTGAAGTTCCAAGATATTATTGCAGGGGTCACAGCAGTTGAACAGTTTGATGAGCTAACAGGTGAAAGCAGGTTAACACTCAATGAGTATATCCCAACTAGTTATAAACCAGCAATTATTTTGGCTACAGAAGATAATGAGGTTATAACCTATTCACTTGAACCAAAAACATCTATATTTGTCACAGATAGAGCAGAAGTTACTATTGCAGATATTTTAGCCAAAACACCAAAAGCAGCTCAAAAATCAAGCGATATTACTTCAGGTCTTCCAAGAGTATCAGAACTGTTTGAAGCTAGAAGACCAAAAGACCCTGCACATATTGCAAAAATCAATGGTACAGTAAGTTTTGGTAAACCACTAAGAGGTAAAAAGAGACTTATTTTAACTGATGAACAAGGTAGAATGGTTGAGCAGTTTATAGATAAACAAAGAACCGTTGTTGTTAGTGAAGGGGATTTTGTACATACGGGTGAAAAGCTAACAGATGGTACAATCTCTAGTCATGATATTTTGGCTACTTTGGGTGAAAAAGCTCTATATGAGTATATTGTCGAAGAGGTACAGATGGTATATCGACGACAAGGGGTTAATATTTCTGATAAACACATTGAAATCATTGTATCTCAAATGATGAGACAGGTCAAAGTTGTAGATAGTGGAGATAGTAAATTTATTGATGCTGATTTAGTTTCTAAAAAGAAATTCAATTTAGAAAATGAAAAAGTGATTAGACTTTATGGTGAACCAGCAATTGCAGAACCACTACTAATTGGTATTACAAGAGCTGCTGTTGGTGCAGATAGTATTATCTCTGCTGCATCATTCCAAGACACTACAAAAGTATTGACCTCTGCCTCAATTGCAGGAACTGTTGATACACTTGAAGATTTAAAAGAAAATGTTGTTATTGGACGACTTATTCCTGTTGGTACAGGTATGGTTGAACTTGATAATGTTAAGTTTAGTGTAGCAGATTCTAAAACCAAATAATTATTACTAAGAGAGATAAGTCTCTCTTGGTATTTTATAAAGTTTAATGATTATTATCGTGAACTACCTCTAGCTAAAGAGCTAGAGGCTTCCTAACTAGCAAACTCCAACGAGTCTGAACACGAAAGGCTTTTGAGTTTAATCCTAAATTTAG
>JANTFF010000040.1 GCA_024763575.1 Sulfurovum sp. | reverse complement strand
AGGTAAATGGTCTGCTCAAAAATATAAATGGTAATTGGGTAGTACGAAGTGGTAAAGCTAATATATATAAAAATTTATCTAAACATTTAGGATTATCTGCAATTATTGTTATAAATGAGGCTCCTAAAGTAGCTATAAATGATTGTGGAATATTAGGTTGTAAAGAGTATCAAGCACAAGGATATGGATTAATAACTAAAGGTTTTATAAATACTACAGATTTCTACTCTGCTACACCATTTTGGGTACATATCTATAGACTCAAACCTACAGTAGTATCTCTTGACCCAAAAATAGTAAATATCAATGGGAGTAAAAAAATGACCAAAGTAGCAGTAGCTAAAAGTTATCAAATTGAGCCTAATAAAATAGGATTAAAATCCTATCCCAAAAATTTCAAAAACTTCACAATAGAAGAGTTTGCTCCATTTAGATTGCCACTTATTGGCTATATTAATGCTTTGAGTAGAGAGATTTCTACTACACTACTCAATAATCCTTAAGCATTAAAAAAATATGCTTGGGCTTCTTGTTTTGTAGCAAAAGGTGCGATGGATATAGTCTCATCTCCTACCAAAACATTATAACTTTCATTTGGGGAACTTTTGGCATAAGTAATAGCTAGTTTTGCCCCTAAAGCTTTATCACTATCAGTAGCATTAGCACTTATTAGAGAAAAAGGACCACCAATAGGAAGTTTGATTGTTATATATTTATCACTATGTACTCTCTGTAGCCCTTCATTATCCTCTTGGTTTCTACCAACTACAACTTTAGCTCCATCTGGTAGTCTAAAGTGTCGTCCAAATTTCAATAAATCTATATCAGATACAGCAAAATCATCATGTTTGATAAACTCACGAATTCTATCAGAATAGTGAGCTTCAGTTAATAGACACCCACCCCCTGGAGACTCATACTCTTCCCAACCAAATTCCTCAACAAGAGCTAATTGTCTCTCTCTACTTCTACCTGATATATCCAATAATTTTTCTCTATCTACCCAACCCTCTATCTCTGGAGTAGTAGGTTCTAAAAGTTTAGCACACATAGGACGCAATATAAGTTTATCTTCTTTATCTTCTGCTAGATTAGATACCTGTTTCAGTGCATCAGCTCTTTGACTCATAGGTCTTTGTCCTACTACTTCACCTGTAACTATAAATGAAGCTCCAAGCTCCTTCATAATCCCTTTGGCAACACGGAACATATATCCATGGCAATCTATACATGGATTAAAATTTTTACCATAACCATATTTGGGGTCAAATAAGATTTTTTGTAGATACTCTTCTCGTACATCTATTACCTTAAAATCAGCCCCTGCCATTTTGGCTCTACTTTGTAGTATATCAGTTATATCTTTTGTACCACCAAACCCTGTTTTGATATGTATAGCTGTAACATCTATACCTTGGTCGGCTATTAATTTGATAGCTATCATGCTATCAAGTCCACCACTAAATAAAGAAATTGCTCTCATAAATTATCTTCTCCATTTTTGAATAGTGGAAGTATATCTGTTTTTGTATGAAATTTAACATTTATGTTATTTCAAGATTAGAATAATCCAACAAAGATTAAATATGCTACAATAGCCAAAAAACAAGGAATAAAATATATGAAATTTGTAGGCGCTCATGTAAGTGTAAGTGGTGGAGTTGATAATGCTCCACTAAATGCCATGAAAATAGGTGCAAAAGCATTTGCAATGTTTACCAAAAACCAAAGACAGTGGGTAGCTAAACCACTTGAAGATAAAATGATAGAGAGTTTCAAAACAAATCTAAAAAAATCAGGGATATTACCTAAACATGTATTACCTCATGATAGTTACCTCATCAATTTAGGTAATCCTGAAGCCCCAAAACTAAAAAAATCACGAGAGGCTTTTATAGATGAACTTAGACGATGTGACCAATTAGGATTAGAACTACTCAATTTCCACCCTGGTAGCCATTTAGTCAAAGTAGGCAAAAGAGACCCAGAATATGCTGATAAAATCATGGAAGCAGAATTAAACTGTTTGAATTTGATAGCAGAGTCTATGAATATTGCTATATCAGAAACCAAAAATTTAAAAGTAAAACTTGTTATAGAGAACACAGCAGGACAAGGAACAAATCTAGGATATAGATTTGAACATCTAGCACATCTAATTGATAAAGTAGAAGATAAAAGCCGTGTAGGTGTATGTTTGGATACATGTCATACTTTTACATCAGGATATGATTTACGAACAAGAGAAGCTTATGACAAAACTATGGATGAGTTTGATAGAGTAGTAGGATTTAAATATCTATCAGGTATGCATATAAATGACTCTAAACCAAAATTAGGTAGTCGAGTAGATAGACACCACTCACTAGGTCAAGGTGAACTTGGTTGGGATACCTTTAAATTTATAATGAATGATAGTAGAATGGATGATATACCTCTGATTTTAGAGACTATTGATGATACTATTTGGGATAGAGAAATTCAAGAGTTATATCGTTTGGTTGAGGAAGATTAAAGGATTTTGATTTTATCGTTTTGAGATTATAATAATTTCAAAACGATAATTCTATTTAGCTAAATAATTTTATTTTTTAAAAAGTTTACACCCCTCCAAAGAGGCATTATCCAATTTAGTTTGAACTATCTCTAAATCTTTTAGATTAGAACCAAAAGCATATTGTGAGATATTATCTTGTATATAATCTATCAAAAAACTATTTTTTTCTATAACACCACCACCCAAAACTAAAATTTGGGGGTTAAATAGTGTAATCAAAATAGAGGTACTATATAAAATCCCTTCTAAAAATTGATTATATAAATTTGGTGGTAACTCCTCTAATGTTTTGAAATCCATATTTAAATATTCAGCCCATTTTAAAATGGCACTTCCACTACTAAAAAGCTCTACACAGTTATCTTTGCCACAGCCACATAAAAAAGGTGCTTGTCTAAATGGAATATGTCCTATCTCTCCTGCTCCATTTGAAAAGCCATTAATTAATCTACCTCCACTAATTACTCCTGCTCCAATACCTGTACCGATATAAAGTGCTACTATATCACCACTTTTCCAATAATTAGACTCTGCTAAAACGGCACAGTTTAAGTCATTTTCAACTCTAAATTTAATATTAGGAAAATAACTATGTAAATCTAAGTTTTTTATATTGATATTGGGTGCTGATAGTATAATATTATCTTTGACTTGACCTGCAAATGATATATTTACCTGTTTAATTTGTGGATATTTTTTAATAATATCACTAAGTAGTGAAATTATATCTCTATCTTTTACCACAACCATATTATCATTATCTATCTGATACCTTGTATAAGTACCACCCATATCAATATATAAATTCATCTAAAACACTTTTGATAAATTCAGGTTCAACTGGGTTGATATACATCTCGTTCATTACCTCAAACCCTGCTAAATTAAAAATTCTAGGTCTTATACGGATATAGAATAGATGAAAGTTTTCAATACTATGAAATAAATCCTCTGTATCAAAATTTTTATTGATAGGTGGCTCAAAAAATTCAATATTGAAATCAAACTCACCTATCTCTTTTTGGAGTAGGTTTATACTCTTTTGTATTATAATAGCCAACTCTTCTAATTTCATATCACTAAAATTAGTAAATGAAAAAGAGTTATCCAATGTACTAATCATCACTTCAAAAGGAAACAAAGAGGCATAAGGCATAAATGAGATAAAATCTCTATTTTTAAAAAGTACTCTTTTATCATCTTCTATCTCCTCCTCTACTATATCCATTAGAAGTTTCCTACCATGTATTTTATAATAATCAAACTCTCGTTGGAGTAGCTCTTTTTTGGCAATAGGAAGTATGGGCATACCAACAATTTGGGAATGTGGATGAGACTGACTAGCCCCTGCATTTAGTCCATGATTTTTAAATATAGAGAGATATTTAATCCGACTATCTTTTTTCAAATCTTCAACTCTAGTTCTAATGGTTTTTAGTAGATAAAAATAGTCTCTTTCACTAAATTCAAAAATACTAATATGTTTAGGTGTATCTATAATAACCTCATGCATACCAAAACCACCAAAACTTTCAAAAAATCTTTCTCTTTTTGATGCAAATTTGGTCTCTAAATTTAGTGCTGTATATAGATTGGGTACAACTCTAGTTAACCATTTTCCATTCTCTTTTATTGAGCAAATCTCTCTAGTTGTTTTTTCTTCTCTTCCCACACAAAAAGGGCAATGGTCTATATCTTCTTTGGTATAAGTACAATCTTTGTTTAGAGGTTTATGAAATCTCTCTGGGGCTATAATTACATATTGATTATCAAACTTAGAGTATCTTATTTCAGACATAAAAACTTTCCTTTTAGTTCTAATTCATTGGTAAATGGAATTTCAAAACTTAGGTTTATACCTTGAATAATAGTATCAAACCCTTTTTCACTCTGTGAGACTGTTTTGATAAGTTTATAGTTTAATTTCATCTCTTTTTCAAACTCTATTATAATTTTTCGTCTAGTATATACATCTTCTAATACAAACATATTATCTATTAGTTCATTTTGATTTTGAACTCTATCACTATTGAGTTTCAAATCATTATAGTGTGCGAAATGTAGATTAACTTCTAATACATAACTATATTTTCCAGCAAAAACTAAACTATTTTGAAATCCAAAACCGTTATCTAAAATATTATAATCTTTTATTAATTCATCTGTGCTAAAATAACTATGATTTATATTAAATATTTTATTAGAAAAATTTTTTAAGACTCTATCCCCATCTTTTATCAAATCTATAAATGAAACCATCTCATAATTATCAAAAATTAGATTATCTTTGACCTCATCAGATATATCATAATTCATATTGTGAATAGTCTCTATCTCACCACTATTATCATGTACTGTAGGGTTTAAAATCTCTTTATGATACCACTCTTCTCTTCTTGTTAATGTATTTTGAAAATTAAATCTAGCCTCTCTATCATCAAACTCAATTAGAGTTCCACCTTTGGCTGAAAATCTCATAATAAGCTCTTGGGTTTTGGCTTTTAGTTGAGGGTAACCCAATATCTCTATATCCTCTACACTTATATCATCTTGTGAAAAATCCTCACACTCAATTATATATCTATAAGCATTGTCTCGTAAATTGGGTAGATATATCCCACCAAAAGCCCCATGCCAAAATACATCATTGGTTTGAGCTTTAAAAAGAGACTCATTTTGTAACTTTTTAAATTCCAACATTCTTTTATGGATACGATTTGACTCACTATATTTATTAAAAAAGTTTTTCCACTTTCCATTAGCCCATTCATTCATCTCTACATAAGAACTCTCAGGCAGATATATAAGCCCTATAGAGCTATTTTGCTCATGATAATCTTCAAAATGTATAGTCTCAACTTCATCTATAGCCTGTTGCACAAAGTCATTTAACCAGTTTTGACCATATACCCACTCATTGGTCTTTGGCCATAGTCCAAACTTTTCTAAATCATCAAAAATAATAGCTGTAGAGTATTTTTTGACCTCATTAATAGAGTCACTACTTTTAGAAAATGGTATTTTGTATCGTAACTCTTTATTTATAGGAAATATAGAGACCCTATCTCCTCCATTTTCAGTAGTCCAATATCCCTCTATTGTGTTTTGATTTGCTTTATATATATGTTCATCATCTACAATAACATACTCAACTCCACACTCTTTTAGTGCAGAGATAATCCCATCACTCCAAACTCTCTCTGTTAGCCATAACCCTTTAGGAGTTTGAGAGAAATTTTTTTCTATAAATTGTGTGAGTTTCATTATCTGATTAATTTGTGAAATCTCATCAATAGAGCTTAAAATCGGCTCATAATATCCACCTGTAAAAAACTCTATATTGCACTTTTTGATATTTTCAAAGATTTGTGGATAATTACTCTGTATATGTTCCAAAATCCACCCACTAGAGTGCAAAGCAAATTTAAACTTGGGATATTGGCTCATTAGCTCGAAAAATGGAGCGTAGCACAACTCTACTGCTTGTTCTATAGCAACTCCTAAATTATCAACAGGTTGGTGCATATGTACACCAAATAGTAGTTTAGTCATTTTTTTCCTTGATTATATTGTTTGAAAATCACTATCTTTTAGGCTTCTAGCCTCTAAATTTCGAGATTTTTTTAGCTCCATATCTATATATTTTAGATTTTTTAACATACTAGGACTAGCTACTGTATATGGACGAACTCCATCACTATCAGATAAAAAGATATTAAATCCATTCTCATAAAGCCCCATACGAGCAGAAATAGCTATTGAGTATGTAGTCAAAATTGTATCCTCCTTACACAGAGATTTTATATCAGCAAAATACTCTTTTGTCCATAGTAGTGGATTTTTCTTTGGACTAAAAGCGTCTTGATATACTATGTCAATTTTTTGTTTTATTTGTGGTATAGATACTCTAGCATCTCCTAATAGTATCTCTATTTTGAACTGTTCATCTTCATAATAAAAATTTTGGCTAAGCTCCATAATAATATTTTTGAGACTATCAAACTCTTTTGGATACTCAAATGTGGATAGTAATTTTATAAGTTCTTTGTCAAACTCTGGGGATAGTATATGTATCTTTTTTTT
>JANTFF010000039.1 GCA_024763575.1 Sulfurovum sp. | reverse complement strand
CATCAAAAACATTATCACTCATAATAGGACAATCTCCTAAAGTAATAAGATATTTAGGACTAGGCATTTGAGCATAAGCATCTAGTAGGTGGGGGTGCATATTAAAAGTATTGACTCCACTAACCAATAGTACATCAGCATGTCTAGGACTTGCTACAAAGGAGATACCCAATCTATCTAAATTATAATAGGGATTACTCAAAGCATTACATTCACTCTCACACGCATTACAACTTCCACTATCAACCATTCTAATAGATAAAGATGAAGCAAATTTTTTAGATATAAGGCTTTTTAGCTCTTTTTGAATATCTGTTAATTCCTTATCATACTCTAGGTGTTCGGTTAATATACTACTTTTAACTCTTTTTTTCCAAAACTTTATCATAGGTCACATCCTGCATAGCTCAAATCACAACTTTTATTAATGAGTGGAAAATCAGCAATAATATCACTTGTCATCATCAAATGCAAAGATTGCCAATTAATAAAACTAGGGTCTCGAATAAATAGTCTATCTATCACACCATCTTTTAGTTTTAAATACATCATAAGTTCTCCTATACTACTCTCTACAAATGAAATATATTCCCCATCTTTATAGTTATTATCTTTGATAGATGAGTACTCTTTAAAATCATTTAACATATTTTCTATTATAAGTAGGGAGTTGTTTATCTCTTTAATCCTTAGTTTAAATCTGGCTCCTACATCGCCTTTGGCTTCTCGTTGTAGCTCATATCCATACTGTTTATAAAATTCATTATCTCTTCTATCTAGCTTTAATCCACTAGCTCTAGCCACTACCCCTACCGTATCATAATGTATAGCTTGTCTAGTTGTCAATATTCCCGTAGTATCCAATCTATCCCAAAGAGAGGGAATATCCATAATCCAATCTTCAAACCATTTTATCTCTCTATTCATTTTATAGAGATACTCACTAAGCTCTGATTTTTTACTATTTAGCTCTATATCTTGACCTATAGAGTCAAACCCAAAACGGCTATTGGTTAGTGTTGTCAATATTCGTTTAGTATCTTCAGCCATAACACTACCCATAGTAAGAGAAGCTCCAAATCCTGCATCATTGGGAATAAATCCTATATCTGTAAAGTGATGAACCAATCTCTCTAACTCTAATAATATAGCATGTTGGATATTAGGCATAACCTCATCATTACCTAAAGCTTGTTCTTTGAGTTCATAGAGTGCAATCTGATAAGCAATGGACTCATTACCACTAATGCGTGAGATAATAGGTGTAATATCATCTAATCCTTTACCTTCACACATCTTCTCTATTCCTCTATATTTATAACCATGTCTAACTTCTAAAAAGAGTATATTTTCTCCTGCTTGTGAGAAATGAAAATGTCCAGGTTCAATAATCCCTGCATGAATGGGTCCTACTGAGACATTAAATACTCCATCACCTTTAATAGTTTTGTAACGATAGGGCTTAAACTCTACCTCATCAATTTTGCTATCTCTGAATGACTTTTTCATTGGAGATATATTGGGAAATCTTTCATGATGTGTTAGAGGTCTATTATCATAAGTTTTGGCAATTCTCAAACCAAAATCATCATATATCTTTCTCTCAAACCATATAGCAGAGGGGTGTTTTTCTTGAAGAGATAGAAAAAAAGCATCCTCTTCTACTCTCTCTTTTTGGATACCTGCCTTTTCATAGATAGTTACTATCTCAAAACCATCTTCAACCTCTTGAGCAAATCGTGCAATTAATCTATCCATGAATAGCCTTTAGATATGTTATTGTTTGAGGCATAATCAGCCCAATAGTTGCCACAGCAAAGAGTAGAAATGCCAAAAGCTCACTTTTATAAACTATTTTTTCTACCTCTTCTCCCTCATATTTCATAGATTGATAAATCTCTATAAATTTATAAAAAATAATAGATAATATAAGCAATAAAATAGTAATGGCTAAAATCATCCAAAGTAGAGAGTCTGTCTCTTTTGCTAAAGTTATCATCGCACTAAAACCATAAATTTCACTAAAAAACATAGGGCTAGGTGGCAAAGATACAATAGCCAATATAAAGAACCCTACAATAAACCAAAATGTTTTACCCTCAAAACCATGATACCCTTTTAATGCTCCTGCAATTTTATATCGTCCTTGTGATTCTAAAACTCCTGTACTCAAAAACAGAGCAGGTTTCAAAAAGGCATGAGCTCCAAAGTGTAAAAGTGCAGGAAAATATCCACCACTTACCCAAAATAGAATAATCAAAACCATATGCTCCACTCCACTTAAACTAAAGAGTCTCATAAAATCTTTGCTCCTAAATATCAAAAAGCTAACCAAGGAAATAGTCAAAAAAAGATAAATAAAAACAAAGCTAAATGTAGCCTCTTTGTCTATCTGCATAGCAATCATAGAAAATTGGAAAAATCCAATTAAAATAGCACTCTCTAATATCCCACTAAACAACGCCCCAACAGGGTAAAATGAAGCTCTCTCAATATTTGCCAACCATAAATTCATAGGGAAAAATCCCATTTTGATAAACATTCCCACAGAGACAATGACAAATCCAAGTTCAAAGAGAAATGGATTTTTAATTTCATGGATATGCTCTTTGAGCAGAGCAAAATTCATCGCCTCTTCACCCAATATCGGTTTAGCACTTGCATAGATAAGAATAATCCCAAAAAGAATAAGCGAAATAGCAATAGCCCCCACTATCATATAGTTCCATGCCTCTTTAGAAGCTTGTTTGCTCTTATTGGTTTTTATCATATAGACCGTACTGAGCGTTGCCATCTCTAAACCAATCCAATAAATTCCCATATTATTAGACATTATAGACAAAATAAGTCCTATCCAAAAGAGTGCAAAAAATCTATAAAATTTAATATAACTTCTATTATCTATCTTAACATGTTTATTCAAAGTAATCAACGCCAAAGTAACGCCAATAGCCACAATAGAAGAGATAAGTAAAATATAACTATTCAGATTAGTGGCCACCAGATATTCACCAATAATAGCATAAGGTTTTCCTAAACTAAATAGATATAGAGTAGGAATTAATACCATTAAATTTGTAATAGGCAGTATCCGACGCAGATATATATGATGTGAAAATGAGATAAAAAACATAATCAACGCAGGAGTAATGAGATAAAGTAATATCATTTTACATGCTCCTCTTTGAAAAGTAGATTGATAATTACAATTGCCATCATAACATCAAAAAATATTCCTAATTCAACAAACATTGGCATTCCTTTCGTTGCTGTCGTTCCTAGTAAAAATAGAGCATTTTCCATCATCAAAAAAGCAATAATCTTAGGTGCAACACTCTTATGCTCTATCATTAAAATAAGTGCCAAGAAAAAAGATGAAATGCTAATCGCAATATAGTTGCTATTGACCCCAATCATACTGCTCATAGGTTCAGCTAAATATAGGGTAAAAATAATAATAGCAGGTATCAATATAATACTATAATGAATAGGTACGGTTGGATTTATCTCTCGAATAAGGTTAAATCGTTGAGATATATTTTTTAATACAAAAGGTATCACTCCTGCTTTTAATATAAGTGTCAAACCCCCACTAATAACCAAAGCATTATCAATATGTTCAACTCCCACTAAAATAGTTATAACACCCAAAGCCAATGAGTTAAAAGCATACCAAAATATTAATCTATATAGTCGTCCACTAAATAGTACAATAAGAAATGATGCCATAAAAAGTCCAATAAAAAAATCAATCATTTAAGCTCCCAATACATAAAAAGTAATAAGTGATAAAAAAGCAAAAACTATAGAAATTCCCAAGAGATTAGGAACTTTAAAAAGTCTAAGTTTTGCACCATTGACCTCAATCAAAGCCACCACTACTGAGACCAAAATAAGTTTGGCCACAAACACCAATATCGCCAAAGGAGCTATTAAATTAACACCATAAGGCATAAAAAGTGTCACAAAAAGAGAAGCAAAAACAATAAATTTGATACTTACTGCCATCTCAATAATTGCTAAATACAATCCACTTATATCCAAAATCATAGCCTCATGTACCATAGTCAATTCCAAATGTGTCTCTGGATTATCAATAGGAAGCCGTCCATTTTCAGCTAAAAGTAGTATAAAAAAACTAATCCCAGCAAAGAGAAAACTAGATGCGTGTTCTATAGGAAAATGGGTAGCTAGATTGATAGAGGCATTACCTACACCTAAATCTTTTGCCATTAATCCCACACTAAAAATGGTCAAAACCATAGCAGGTTCAACCAAACTTGCAATAAAAGCCTCACGGCTACTACCCATTCCTCCAAAAGCATTACCACTATCCAATCCCAAAAGCATCAAAAAAAATGTAGAAAGTGAGATAAGTCCAATAATAGTAAAGGCATCTACAAACCCTATATAGTAAGCCCCATGCACCACAGGAGGTAAGAAAAGCAAAACTATCAACAGTGGAGAGAGTACCAACAGTGGAGCAATGCGTGTGATGATACTACTCTCATGGCTAATGATTACCTCTTTAATTAGTAGCTTATTAAATGTGGCATAAGGCTGAAATATAGAGACAGGCTTTTTATACAAAAGAAACATTTTTAGTGATTTAATCATTCCAATTAAGAGAGGAGCTATAATCAATAGTAATAAAATAGTAAATATATAAAGTATCATTTTTTATCTCCAAAAATTAAAATTTTACTAACAGCAGTCATCATAATAAGTTCAAAAATCAAAGAGAGCCAACTAAATTCACCCATAAAAATACGATAACTAAACAAAACAAAGAGTAAAAGAGCAAAAATAACCCCACTATAGTGTTGTTGCTGTTCAAAATGGGAGAAACGATAAACATAGTAACTCATCAAATTAATAAAATAGACCAACTTTTTATAAAGTGTTGCTTCAAAAAGAGGTTGAACATGTACCTCAAAAAAAGACTCATCATAAGTAGTCTCTTTATCAGATACTCTAACCGTTTTTAGTTTCTCATCATGCCCATAAAGCCAAGAGAAAAACCGTCTAATTGGGCCTGCGAACCCTGTAGCACTATATTGTGTAGTAGAAGAAGTTTTATACCCACATGCCCAACTGTGATGTAATCTAATTTTAGGTTTAAAAAGTCTCTGTACTCCATAAATAGCACCTGTAATAAAAATCAGTAATCCCAATAAAATAATAGGTGAAACCACTCCACCATTACTACTAACTGAATTCATCTGCCAAATACCATGACTAAATATAATATCATATACAGGAGTATGATTAAAATCACTAATAGCTTGGTCAAAATATCCAATAAACCAAGGGGTAAACAGCATAAGTGAAATAACCACCAATGCCATAAGTACCATACCTATTTGCATCAATATATTAACCTCTGTTGCATGTTCTGCATTGGTACTTCGATGTAATCCTAAAAATGTAATCCCATAAGCTTTAACAAAACAGGCAATAGCCAATCCTCCCGTTAAAGCCAACGCAAATACAGCAAAAGGAATAGCAAGTTTGAGTTCTAAAATAGTAACCGAACTAGAGTTAAGCAGAGACTGAAATATCATCCATTCACTCAAAAATCCATTACTAGGTGGCAGGGCAGAGATACTAATGGACGCAATTAAAAATGTCCAAGCAGTAATAGGCATAGATTTAATTAGTCCACCATACTTTTCCATATTTTTGGTATGTGTCTGATGCAATATACTTCCAGCCCCCATAAATAGAAGAGATTTAAAACTCATATGGTTAAATATATGAAACAATGAAGCGATAAAAGCAAAAGAGCTTAAAGTTTTAAGTCCTAATGTATCAAATATCATCCCCATTCCAAACCCAATCAGAATAATACCGATATTCTCAATAGAGTGATTGGCTAGTAGTGCTTTTATATCATGTTCACTTAACGCATACAACACCCCAACCAATGAAGATATAGCCCCCAACATCAAAATAATAATTCCCCACTCCAAAGACCAAGGATACAATACATCAAACATAAACCGTATCATGGCATAGAGTGCAACTTTGAGCATAATTCCACTCATCAGAGCAGAAACAGGGGAGGGTGCTTTAGGGTGGGCATAAGGTAACCAAACATGCAGAGGAACAACCCCTGCTTTGCTCAAAAATCCAAAAATAACAAATCCAAAAAGCAAAAATGGATATTTGAAATTGATTGCATTCTCTTTTAATAGACTAAATGTACTATGCTCCAAATCACCATTACTCAAAATCAAAAAGAGTAGAAGAATAAAAACAAATCCAAAATGGGTCATAAAAAAGTAAAACCGTGCAATTTGGTTAAGACCTTTTTGTTTCTCATCTGTTAGTATCAGTTGCCATGAGGTTAAACTCATCAATTCCCAAAAAAACAGAAACAGAATGATATTATCAGCAACAACAACACCAAACATAGAGAAAATAAAAGCAAAATAGTGAATTAAAAAATGGCTTTTCCTCTTGATATGAGGCAGATAACCAAACATGTAAAATAGATTAGGGATAACCCCAAGTAGTATAAGTCCTATAAAAATAAGGCTTAGATTATCAAAAATAAGCATTTGTGACTTCTTATGTTAAAATGTTAATAAAATTTATGTGAATTTATATCACTTTTATCCTTTGTTTATATTAAAAATACTATTATATTTTGTTTTTT
>JANTFF010000038.1 GCA_024763575.1 Sulfurovum sp. | reverse complement strand
TATTGGTGGAGAAGATGGAATGCGTAAATTAATGTTTAACTTTTATGATAAAATTTATGATAGTGAAATATCACACTTCTTTCCACAAGATGAAGATGAATTTGAGCAGATTAAAATCAAAAATACTAAATTTTTTATACAGATATGTGGTGGACCAAAAGTTTATGAAGATGAAGCACAAGGAATGGAACTAAATGAGTTTATGATAAGACTTCATGATGATTTTTCTATTACTGAAAAAGCACGAGTAGAGTGGTTAGGAACTATGAGAGAAGCACTAGAGGAGGTTAAAGGTGTAGATGAAGAGATATTGGAAGATTTTTGGAGTTATCTTGATAACTTTTCTAAACTTACTGTTAACTCATTTTCCGATGGAAGTACATATTATGCTGCTTATACAAAATCATCAGAAGATAATTAAGTAGCATACAAAATCCTAACAATAGAAAAAAATATATAAAATCATACAAAAATAAGCATATTTGGATATAATATGCACCATTTTTAGACTCTGAAAATCCCTAAAAAGCGAATAAACACCGTTTTTTGGGGATTTTCAAGTCCAGATTTAATTCAAAATATCTATAGAAAGGAATTGTATTGCCTACAATTAATCAATTAGTTCGTAAAGAACGAAAAAAAGTGATTAAAAAATCAAAATCACCAGCGTTAGTTAGCTGTCCTCAAAGAAGAGGGGTATGTACTAGAGTTTATACGACAACTCCAAAAAAACCTAACTCAGCTCTTAGAAAAGTTGCCAAAGTTAGATTGACAAGTGGATTTGAAGTTATTTCATATATTGGTGGTGAGGGTCATAATCTTCAAGAACACTCAATTGTACTAGTGCGTGGAGGAAGAATTAAAGATTTACCAGGTGTGAAATATCATATCGTTCGTGGTGCATTAGATGCTTCAGGTGTAAATGGTAGAACTGTTGCTCGTTCTAAATATGGTACTAAAAAACCAAAATAATTAGATAGCTACAAATTAATCAAATAGTGTTGGCCTAAAGAGGGCTTAAACAGGTGTTGTCGATAAACCTTAGGGGACAAGACTTGAGTAAATCAATAATTTAAACGATTGAAGATATAAGGAAAATATAATATGAGAAGAAGAAAAGCTCCTGTTAGACCTGTACTACCAGATCCAGTACACGGTTCTAAAGTTTTAACAAAATTTGTAAATGCCGTAATGTTAGACGGTAAAAAAGTGACAGCAGAAAAAATTATGTATGCTGCATTAGAGAGAATTGAATCAAAATCTGGTGAAAAAGGTATTGAAGTATTCAACAAGGCAATGGATAATATCAGACCTGCTATGGAAGTTAAAAGTAGAAGAGTTGGGGGTGCAACTTATCAAGTGCCAATCGAAGTAAGACCAGCTCGTCAGCAAACTCTTGCTATTAGATGGTTGATTGATGCAGCTAGAAAAAGAAATGAGAGAACTATGATAGAGAGACTCTCAAACGAGCTTATGGACGCAGCAACTGATAAAGGTTCTGCATTCAAGAAAAAAGAAGATACTTATAGAATGGCAGAAGCTAATAAAGCATTTGCTCACTATAGATGGTAAGGAAATAAGGTTATGGCAAGAACGCACAAACTCGAAGATGTAAGAAATATCGGTATCGCTGCACATATTGATGCAGGTAAAACAACAACTACAGAGAGAATTCTATTCTATACAGGTGTTGAGCATAAAATTGGTGAAGTACATGATGGTGCTGCAACAATGGATTGGATGGAACAAGAGCAAGAGAGAGGTATTACAATTACTTCTGCTGCTACTACTTGTGAATGGAGTGGTAAACAGATTAATATTATTGACACTCCCGGCCACGTTGACTTTACTATTGAAGTTGAACGGTCTATGAGAGTTCTTGATGGTGCTGTATCTGTATTTTGTGCTGTTGGTGGAGTTCAACCTCAATCAGAAACTGTTTGGAGACAGAGAAACCGTTATGGTGTACCATCAATTGTATTTGTAAATAAATATGATAGAACAGGTGCAGATTTTTATGAAGTTGAGAGACAAATTAAAGATAGACTAAAAGGTAACCCTGTTCCTATCCAACTTCCAATTGGTGCAGAAGAGAATTTCCAAGGTGTTGTTGACCTTGTTAAGATGAAAGCAATTGTTTGGGATCAAGACGCTGCTATGGGTTCTAACTATCATGTAGAAGATATCCCTGCTGATATGGAAGATATTGTTGAAGAGTATCGTGAAAAATTGATTGAAGAGATTTCTTCTGCTGATTGTAACGAAGAGCTTATGGAAAAATATATGGAAGGCGAAGAGCTTACCGAAGAAGAGATTGTCAAAGGAATTAAAGATGCTACTATTGGTATGCATATCGTTCCTATGACTGTTGGGACTGCTTTTAAAAATAAAGGTGTTCAGACTCTTCTTGATGCTGTTGTTGCTTATCTCCCATCTCCAATTGAATCACCTGCTATCAAAGGTAGTATGATGGATGATGAAGATGTAGAAATTGAAGTCCCATCAACAGATGATGGTGCATTTGCAGCACTAGCATTTAAAATTATGACTGACCCATTTGTAGGACAGTTGACATTTATTCGTGTTTATCGTGGTGTTTTAGAGTCAGGTTCTTATATTCATAACTCAACCAAAGATAAAAAAGAGCGAATTGGTAGAATTATGAAAATGCATGCTATCAAAAGAGAAGAGGTCAAAGAGATTTATGCTGGAGAGATTGGTGCTGTTGTTGGTTTGAAAAGTACAACTACAGGAGATACTCTATGTGACCCTGCTGATAAAGTTGTTTTGGAGAGAATGGATTTCCCAGACCCAGTTATCTCTGTTGCAGTTGAGCCAAAAACCAAAGCTGACCAAGAGAAGATGGGTATTGCACTAGGTAAACTAGCAGCAGAAGACCCATCATTTAGAGTAAGTTCTGATGAAGAATCAGGTCAAACTATTATCTCTGGTATGGGTGAACTTCACCTTGAAATTCTAGTAGATAGAATGAAAAGAGAGTTCAAAGTAGAAGCAGAAGTTGGTGCTCCACAAGTTGCATACCGTGAGACTATTAGAAGTGCTGTTAACAAAGAGTATAAATATGCTAAACAGTCAGGTGGACGAGGACAGTATGGTCATGTATTCTTGAAAATTGAACCACAAGAAGCTGGTGCTGGTTATGAATTTGTTGATGAAATTAAAGGTGGGGTTGTACCAAAAGAGTTTATCCAACCAGTTAACAAAGGTATCCAAGAGGCAATGGCTCGAGGTATTCAAGCTGGTTATCCTGTTGAAGATGTAAAAGTTACTTTATATGATGGTAGTTATCATGATGTGGATTCATCTGAGATGGCATTTAAACTTGCAGGTTCAATGGGTTTCAGAGATGGTTGTAGAGAAGCAAACCCTGTTATTCTTGAACCAATGATGAAAGTTGAAGTTGAAGTACCAGAAGACTTTATGGGAGATGTTATTGGTGATGTTTCTAAAAGAAGAGGAATTGTTCGAGGTATGGGTGATAGAGCAGGAAACAAAATTGTTGATGCTTTTGTACCACTATCTGAAATGTTCGGTTACTCAACAGACTTGCGTTCTATGACACAAGGTCGTGCTACTTACGCTATGGAATTTGACCACTATGATGAAGTTCCTGCAAATGTTGCAAAAGAGATTATCGAAAAGAGAAACTAAAACTCTTTTTTACTACTAGAGGTACTCTACCTCTAGTAAACTCCTAATTCTTAAAATAATATAAAAATATCAAACTTAAAATCATATTCAAAGATAAATTAATATAAAATCTAATATTGATTATATTTTTTTTCAAAATAACATATTAATTTTCAATAATTTATAATATTTTTAATTATGTTTAAAGTTAAATATGTTATGATATGTTATATATTAATTGATTATAGTCATAATATTATTTATAGGAGTATAGCATGAGCTATTTTAGAAGATTATTTACAATAGGAGTTTTGTTAGTCTTAACCACAGCAATAAGTTTTGCACTAAAAGCAGAATATAGATTTGAATTGTGTGATGGAAATGAAACAACAAAAAATCATCAAAACACAGGTCTTGATGGAACTTTAGGTGGAGATGCCAATATCTCAATAAATGGTGGAAAAATCCAAAATGGATTATCTCTACGGGGAAATGGTATGATGAGTGTTAAGCATAATGCTAACTTGGATTTAGTTAATAATTTAACCATATCATTTTGGGTAAATCCAAAAGAGAATACGAGACAAGCACTTATATCAAGAGGTGGAGGTGATACCAATACTACCAATAGAAAATTCGGTAGCAGTGCTGAGTATTCACTTGTTTTATGGGAAGATGGAAAATTCAAATATAAACATAATGGAGTTGCTGATACTTTCTCTACCACAGCTATACCTCTAAATCAATGGACACATATTGTATTGGTTCGAGATAATGATGCAAAGAGTATAAAAATATATATAAATGGTGTTCTTGACAAAACAAATAACTATACTATTGACCCATCGTCTTCTAATTCAGAAAAACTTTTAATAGGTACAGGTGATTTTTATTCAAATACTATGAATAGTTTCAAAGGCAAACTAGATGAGATAAAAATATATAATATAGCATTACCTCAAAATGATATTAGCACTATGTATAATAGTGAAAACAATGGAACACATTTAACTGGTGGTTGTAATAATCAACCTATACATCAAGCACCAGAGAGTGTTAATGATAGTGAAGATTTGCCTTATGCAGGGACTTTAAAGAATATCAATATATTATCAAATGATATAGTTCATGATGATAATAGATGTGAGCTAAATAGTTCAACAGTACAATTTATCTCTGTACCAGCAGGTGCTGTTTTGAGTGATAATAACAAAACAGTTACTGTAGCGAATGAAGGTAGATGGCATATAAATAATAATGGCTTAGTTTCATTTGTATCTTTGGCAAGTTTTGTTGGAAATCCTACCCCTGTATCATATACCGTATGGGATACTTGTGGAGGAAAAAGTAATGAGGCTACAATTACTTTGACAAGAGTAGCACCACCAATACAACCAACACCAGTTCCACAACAACCAACACCAGTTCCACAACAACCAACACCCATTCCAGAACCAACTGTAAATCCAACATCTGTACCACCATTAGCAGAAGATGAAAATGATACTATTACTATAGGTGATAGAGTTTGGTATGATACAAATAGAAATGGTATTCAAGATAGTGGTGAGAGTGGTGTAGATAATGTTATCGTAGTTCTTTATAATAACAGTGGTAGCGTAATTAAAAGAACGACTACAAATAGTAGTGGAGAGTATCATTTTGATAATCTATCTTCAGATAGTTATAGTTTAGGTTTTACCAATTTGCCTGATAATTATATATTTACCTCTCAAAATATGGGAGATAGTGATGCAAAAGATTCTGATGTAGATAGTAGTGGAAGAACAGAATTATTCACTATTGGTAATGTAGAAAATGATTTGATTTATGATGCTGGTATTGTACCTAATAAAAATATAGTTGTCACTTCAACAGATAATAATCATACAGTAGATGCAGATTGTGATTGTGAACCTTATAAATCAACAATACCATCAATTAATAGTATAGGTATTGTTATTTTATTATTTATTATGGGATTAGTAGGTTCCATCTTTATTAAAAGAGAAGAATTTATTCAAAATTAAAAAAAGGAAATGAAATGAAAATGTTAAAATTATCGACACTAATTATACTGTTGGGAAGTTTAGGTTATGCAGGAGGAGATATTTCTCCTGTAAGTGATTATGAAATAGAAGATGCTGTTGTTGCAGATGAAGAGGCATATATTGAACCTATCGTTGAAGAACCAGCAGACTATATTGAACCTATTGTTGAAGAACCAGTTGTTGTTGCACCAGAACCTAAACCAGAACCAGTTATCGTTGCACCAAAACCTGTACCTGTAGTAGTACCTGCTCCTGTTCCTATAAAAAATATATCTGCTAATGGATTTTATGCAGGATTAGGTATTACAGGAGCTAGATATAGGGATAGTTGTCACTGTAAAAAAGGAGTAAAAGTAACAAATAGAGATACTACTTATGGTGGAATGGCAAAAGTTGGATATGATTTTAATCAATATGTTGGTGTGGAAGCAAGAGGTCTAAAAACAAATTGGAAATCAGATGGTAGTAGAGTAGAACATGCAGGTATATTTGTAAAGCCTATGTTACCTGTAGGAAATAGTTCTAATATATATGGTTTAATAGGTGCTGGAAAAACCAAAACAAAAGGTAGTATGCCTCATGCAGATACTGAAAGTTTGGCATTAGGTGCTGGTATAGAGGTTGATTTATCAAAAGATACACCAAAAGATGGTAGATATTCAAGACCTTTTGATGGTCATGGTGACCAAGAGAAAGGTGTAGGTCTTTTTGTTGATTATGAGAGAATGGTTGCTAAGAAACATGCACCTATACTAGATGCAGTTAGTGCAGGGGTTACTTACGACTTTTAGAAAATTCTAACCCTAAAGTTTTTTAGGGTTTTATAAACTTTTTAATTTTATACTAGATTGATAAATATTATGATACAATATAGTATCTTTTTCAATAGAAAATCATAGAAATCACAAGAATATCAAAAATAATTTTTAATCTATGATGTAATAATATTCTATTTACTTCAATTT
>JANTFF010000037.1 GCA_024763575.1 Sulfurovum sp. | reverse complement strand
CATTGTCTGTTATAACAATATTAACAACAGGTTGTTCTCAAACAACAAAAGGTTTAGATACTAATGGGGATAATAAGGTTAAAACTAAATCTATGGATAATAATACTATAAGTCAAAAAACTATGAATTCTGATGGTTCATTTATACTTCCGAATGCTAAAGCTGGTGTTTGTTATGGTAAAGTTATTATTCCTGAGAAATATAAAATTGTTACTGAAAAAATTTTATCTACACCAAAAAGTGAACAGATTTCAGTTATACCAGCAGAATATAAAACAGGTATAGAAAAAGTAGTTGATATACCTGCAACTACAAAAATAATCACGATCCCAGCAACATATAAAACTGTAAATAAAACAGTTACTGTCTCACCTGCTTATACAGAATGGAGAACAGGTCTTGAACCTGATGCTAGAGTTGCATCTTCTGCACTTTTGGATTCGGCTAAGAGACATGGTATTGATTTGGATAAAACTCCAGCAGGGAGTTGTTATTATGAATTTTATATGGCACCTCAATACAAAAGTACAACTGAAAAAGTACTTGATACTGCTGCATCAAGTAAAATTATAGCCCAACCACCAGTTATAACAATGGGTACTAAAAAAGTGTTAATAACTCCAGCTACAACTAAAATTGTAACTATTCCTGCTACTTATAAGACAGTAACTGAAAAAATCAAAGTTGCTCCTGCAAAAAAAGTTTGGAAAGAGACTAAATGTCATGATAAAGATTGTAGTGTAGAAGATATGATGTGTCTAGTAGATGTACCAGCACAATATAAGACTGTCACAAAGCAAGTTGTAGTTAAACCTGCAACAACAAAAACAGTTACTATCCCTGCTGTATATAAAACTGTAAAAGTTAATAAGTTAGCATCAGAAGCAAAAACAAAAACTATTAATATTCCAGCAACTTATAAAACAATTACAAAAACACAAAAAGTTTCTGATGCTAAATACACTTGGTCTAACTCTTTAGCTGAAAAACCTGGTATGACAAGAACAAATTCTGTTATTTGTAAAGTTTCTGTACCTGCAGTAGTCAAGAATATCACAAAACAGATTGTTGCTAATCCTTCAAAAACAAAAACAGTTACTATTCCAGCAACTTATAAAACGATAAAAGTAACAAAAATTGTTCATCCTGAAAAAACTAAAAAAATAGTTATTCCAGCAACCTATAAAAATATTACAAAAAAGGTTCTAGTATCTCCACAACAAGTTAAATGGATGCCTGTACTTTGTAAATCAAGTATGACTATTGATACTATTTCAAAAATTCAACAAGCATTAACTAATGCAGGATTTGAAACACCTGTAACAGGTACTCTTGATAGTGCTACTAAAAAATCAGTAAAAGAGTATCAAGCTAAAAAAGGTCTAACTATCTCTGGTTTGACAATAGAAACTATTAAATCTTTGGGTGTATTTTAATAGTTAATAAATTTTGTGTCTAGTTTCTTTTTTATGCTAGACACAAAACTATCTATAGTCCTCTTTTTATACTCTTCAAACTTATTATCATCAAAAATACCATGCACAAATGTACCTAATATATTTTCTCTTTGATAATATAGTGGATATTTTTTGCTAACTCCATGGTGTATCTCAAATCCTTTTACAATTTTACCAAATATTTGGTATTCTCCTTTTTTGACTATTTTTTCCTTTTTAAATATAATATCATCGTCAATCAATCCCAAACCTTGAACTATTTTTTGAGATGACTCTATGAGTTCATTATCAATTAGATTTTCAAACATCATCTCATATCCTCCACATATACCCAATATCTCTTTTTGAGTAGTTTGTAGTTGGTCAAATAGTCCAATCTCTTTTAGCCAAGCCAAATCTTGCATAACAAGTTTTGAACCTGCTAAAATAATCTGCTCAAACTGTTCTAAATCTATATTACTTCTAATAAACTCTACAGATATACTATTATCAGCTATGAGAGGCTCAAAATCATTATAGTTACTCATAGTAGGATATGCTACTACTCCTACTTTTTTAGCATTTAAACTATTTTCTTGTTTGTAGTTTATAAGTGATTGGGAGTCTTCAAACCCCAGATTAAAAGGAGTATATGGCAAAACACCCAAAACTGGAATACCAAACTCCTCTTCTATAATACGCACACCCTCATCAAATAGAGTTAAATCACCTCTAAATTTATTGACTATAACCCCTATAACATTATCTCTAAGCTTTTTAGGCAGTAGATTATAAACTCCCCAAATAGAAGCAAACACACCACCTTTTTCTATATCTGCTACCAATATAATCTTGGTATTAAACTCTGTAGCTATATAAATATTGGATAAATCTTTATCCATAAGATTAAGCTCAACGGGGCTTCCTGCACCCTCTGCTACTATACAATCATATTGGCTATCTAGCTTTTCAAAAGAGGCTTTGACTATAGGTTTTAGTTCATCCAAATCTCTATAATATTCTCTAACATCTTTAGTAGTAATTGCTTTTCCATTAATTATAAGTGAAGCTAAACTATTCCTACCTGACTTTAGTAGTATTGGGTTTAGATGATAACTTGTAGGAATACCTAAAACTTCAGCTTGGAAATATTGAGCTACTGCTATTTCGCTACCATCATCAGCTACCATTGCATTATTGGATACATTTTGTGCTTTGAATGGGGCTACTGTGTAGCCCATCTCTTGTATTATTTTGGCTATAACAAATGTGATAGTAGATTTACCTGCATCACTACTTGTTCCAAAAATTGATATATTTTTCATAAATAGCCTTATTTTTAAAATTAAGATGATATTCTATCAATTATTTTCATAAAAAGGATTATTGTTGCAAGAAGTTAAAGATTATGAGATTAAAGCTCTAAAGAAACAGATATTTATTAGTAATCTCAAAGCATGGATTATAGGTATAATACTATTGGCTGAAATAGTGTTCATCGCAATATATTTTGGTAATATGGGGCTTTTTGATGAAGTAAGTACAGCTAAAACTAAAGTAGCAGTAATTAGATATAATAAACCAGTAACCGAAAAGTTTACCACCACAGTTATGAACAAAATGGACAAAATCCGTAAAGATGGTGTATATAAATCTGTACTATTTATTATGGGTTCACCAGGGGGTTCTCCAACTGCTAGTGAAGAACTTAGTGAATATCTAAAAGATTATCAAAAAGATTTAAATGTTACTATGTATGTGGACTCTATCGCTGCTAGTGGTGGATATTATATAGCATCAGCTATTAAACCATTGATAGCTAACAAAAATGCAATTGTAGGCTCTATTGGTGTGATAATGCCTCACTATAATCTAGGAGAATTAGCTAGAAAAGTAGGTGTAGAAGAGGATTATATGGCTGCTGGTAAATTCAAAAAGCCTATATCTCTTTTAGCAAAAATAGATGATGAAAATAGAGAGTATATGACCAAAAATTTACTCAAACCAACTTATGAAAATTTCATAAATGATGTGGCAACAAATCGTGGATTAAAAGTACAACAGCTTAAACCATTTACAGAGGGTAAAATATTTATAGCAAATATGCCCCAAATTCAAGGTATCTTAGTTGATAAAATCTCATCTATTTACAAAGTAAAAAATATGATTAAAAAAACTTTACATAGTGATGATGTTGATTTTGTAAATATAGAATTAGAGGAGAAACCATCATTTTTACCACAAGTCAAAGTTGACTTGGGGCTAAAGGAGATTTTAAATAGTATGCAACTTCAATGATGTAGATGTTCAACTTTTGATTTAACACCAGATAATTCCACTTCTACTTTTTGGTGTTCTATCTCTCCTGCTATTTTAGTCTCTTGCATTTTAATACCATTAGGAACACTATCACTATAGAGGTTAACAGCACACTGTTTAAAATTAGGTTCATAAGATTTAGAGTCGAAATCAGCAATAGTTACAGAATTGATTAACTGTTCGCTAAAGTGAAAAGGCACAAAACAGTCACCCTCTCTTACTACTTCTGTCACTTTGACTATAATATTTTCCACTTTTCCCCTACTAGAACCAATAGATATTCTATCTCCACTTTTGACTTTGAGTTTAATTGCATCTTTTGGATTAAGCTCAACCCACGCTTCAGGAGCTAAATTATTTAAAAGTGCTATCTCTTTTGTTTTTGTTCTAGTATGCCACTGCTCTACAGTTCTACCTGTATTTAGTGTGAGTGGGAAATCAGGATTACAACTTTCAGCTAATGGCTTCCAATCCAAAGGTAAAAGTTTGGCTTTTCCATCTTCTGTTGGACAATCAAATCCCTCTGTATATAGCCGTTTTTTTCCCTCTGGATACTCTTCATTACAAGGCCATTGAATTCCTCCTAACTCTTCTATCTTATTGTAAGACATTTCAGAGTAATCACATAACTGCCCTTTACTCACTCTTTTTATCTCATTAAAAATATCTTCACTTGATTTGAACTCTTTAAATAAAAGCTCATATTTACCCTCAAAATATTTAGAAAACTCGATTACAATATTGGTATCACTCATAGTTTTGCCTAGAGGCTCTACGGCTTTTTTGGCATAGTTACATCGTCTCTCACTATTGGTATAAGTTCCCTCTTTTTCACTCCAAGTAGATGCTGAAAATATCACATCTGAAATTTCGGCTGTCTCACTCATAAATGCATCTTGCACTACTAAAATATCTAGTTTTTTCAATGCTCTTCGCAATTTATTTTGGTCAGGGAAACTTACCAATGGATTTGTAGCTGTTACCCATAGGGCTTTAATCTCACCTGCATCAATAGCATCAATAATTTGTGGATATGAGTAGCCACGAGAAGAAGGAATAAGCTCTGTAGGAACACCAATAATATCTGCAAATATTGCTCTATCTGTATCACTACTGTAATTCCTATAACCAGGGATTGAACTTGTAAATCCAAACTCTCTTGTTCCCATGGCATTACATTGACCTGTTATAGAAAAAGGACTTGCCCCCTCTTTTCCAAGATTACCAGTAATAAGTGCCAAATTACAAATAGCACTTACTGTATCTGTTCCGATTGAGCTTTGATTGACTCCCATAGTCCATGCACTCATTGCTTTGTCTGCTGTGGCATATACTTTTGCTAGATTATAAAGCTCTTTGACATCAATTCCTGTAATATTAGCTACCTCTTGAGGAGGATAGTTTTTCATAATATGCGATTTGAACTCTCTATATCCTGAAGTCCTCTCTTTGATAAACTTCTCATCTTCCCAACCCTGCTCAAAGATAATATAACACAATCCATTAAGTAGTGCCAAATCACTTCGTGGAGCAATTGGTACAAAAATATCAGCCATATTTGCAGTCTTGGAATGTCTTGGGTCAACTACTATAATAGTTGGTTTTTTACCAGTTATTTTTTTGTTCTTTGCAATATGTAGTTTGAGTATAGGATGATTGTCTGCAATATTTGCACCTATAAGCATAATCACATCAGCATGAGAAAAATCCTCATAACTAGCAGGTGGTCCATCACTTCCAAATGTCTGTTTGTACCCCATAACAGCACTAGCCATACATAGCGTAGTATTTCCATCATAATTATTAGTTTCAAGTCCAAGTTGTACAAACTTACCTAAAGTATAAAAATCTTCAGTCAAAAATTGTCCAGTAGATAAACAAGCTACAGCTTTTTTACCATATTTGGACTGTATCTCTTTGAATTTATCACTTGTAAATTTAAATGCTTCATCCCACTCTACAGCTTTTAACTCTCCATCTTTTCTAATCATAGGAGTAGTAACCCTCCCATTAGAATCTACCATCTCATGTTCTGTTAAACCTTTTGGGCAAAGAGTACCGAGACTTACAGGATGAGCTGGGTCACCTTTGGTATATACAGGTCGTCCATCTTTTACACCAATATAGAGTCCACAACCTACACCACAATATCCACAAGTACTTCGTACCCACTCATCAGGGGTTTTAAAGTTAGAAATTTTACCAAATTTGGCATCATCTCTTTTTTTGTATTTATCTATTTTTATATCTACGCCTAGAAAATCTTTTAATTTTGCTATCATTTGTTTACCCTTTTGAGTATAATTGACTTATTATAATTAATTTTGATGAAAATAGAGTATATTTTTTGTATAAATTTTGGGCAATGAAATCAGATTGATATTCTGATAAAGTTATGCTATAATTTATACATAATTTTCGATACATAAAAAGGAGTACTTAATGGAAGCAACAGTAAGAAAAAACTTTGTATTTGACAAAAATATAGCTTCATATCTTGAAGAGTTAGCCAAAGAGACTAAACAGTCTATGACCTCACTAGTACAAGAGATGATAGAAGAGAGATATAAACAGATAAAAGTAAAAAAGCGTATCAAAGCTTTTAATCGTTTAAAAGGTTCTGCAACAGGGCTGTTTACAGATAAATCTATTCAATCTATTAAGGCAAATCGTGAACTATAAAAGAGTGTTTTTAGATGCTAATATCATCCTTGATATGTATGATGAAAATCGACCTTTTCACAAAGAGAGTTCAAAGGCTATATATAGATTACTTCAAGAAAAAAATATTGATATTTTTACTTCTTGTGATATTATCACTACCTTGTATTATGTACTTTCAAAAAAAGGAAAAATAAAAGCACTAGACTCTATACTTGATGTGAACTACCTCTAGCTAAAGAGCTAGAGGCTTCCTAACTAGCAAACTCCAACGAGTCTGAATTTGAAAGGCTTTCTGATTTATAGTCTTGAAG
>JANTFF010000036.1 GCA_024763575.1 Sulfurovum sp. | reverse complement strand
AATACCTACAGGATATTGATGATACCCATCAAATTGTGGGAGATTTAGTACTTTTTTGAGAGGCGATATTGTATAAGATATTAGATGTGCATCTAATATAGTTTTGACAATCGATGCACTATGAGCTTGAAAAAATATTTTTGATATACTATCATATATTCTTGGTGTAGCTCTATAAGGTTTAGATACATTTATTAAAGCTTTTAGAAGTGTAGGGTGTGCTTCAAACTCTTCTGTCTGAGAAGATAAAAACTCCAATAAATCTCTAAATGAATTAATCTCTAGTTTGGGTTTAAGTACAGGTAAGTTATGAGTTAATAAATCTTTATTAGTAAGTTCATTTATCCAAATTGTAGTATATAGTTTTAGCACTTTAAGTTGATGACTAACTTTTTGAGCAAACTTCATCTGCTCTTTATAACTTCTCTTATAACCTAAATATTGGGCAACTTGAGGTATAAGCTCTAATCGTAAAACATCCTCTTTTTTCCCACTAGCAAGATGTAAAGCAGAGCGAACACTAAATAGAAAATTTAAAGCTTTATGAAACTCTATATACTCATTTGGAGCTATTATCTCTTTTGGTAATTGATTGATTTTATTGATATTATATAAAATATTACCTAACCAATAAACCAAATTTGCACTTCTAAATCCACCTTCTCCATCTTTTAGATTTGGTTCCATAGATATTGGAAATCTTTTATGTAGATTTTTTAACTCTTCTATCTTATCATCTATAAACTCTTCTTGATTATAATGTCTAATCTTGGTTAATTCATTTTCCAGTTCAGCTAATAGATATTTAGAACCAGTAATAAAACGAGACTCTATCATAGATGTTTTGATAGTTATATCTGTTTTAGATACTTCAAACAACTCTGCTACCTCATGCACTCTATGACCTAGTTTTAATCCACAATCCCATAGTATATATAGTATCTTCTCTATTATCTCTTTGGTGTTATATCCATTTATATCTTTGTAAACAATCATCAAATCAATATCTGAATATACACATAACTGTTCTCTTCCATAACTTCCTAATGCCAAAAGAGTTATAGGCAAAGAGTCTTTCATTGGTGGATAGTTTCCAAATGAAGACCTAAATGCTATTTTATATATGGTTTGAAGCAAAATATCTATAGCTTTAGTATGTTTAAATAGAAAATCTTTTCCTTTTGAGTGAGAGAAACTCTCTTCAAGTGTATCAAAATATGTTTTAATTTGCTTTTTTAATACTTTGGCTATTTTAAAGTCAGGTACTTGATGATAGAGTAAATCCTCTATCTCTTTTTGGTCTATTATCATTACTTTACTCCAATATTAACTATACTTGCTATAATACCAAAAATTAATTATGGGTAGTCAATATGAGTTTAATAGAGAAGATAAAAAATAAAAAGAGGTTAACACAAGAGGAAGGGGAAGCTTTATATGAGCTTGATTTATTTACATTAGGTGAATTAGCAGACACTATTCGCCGTGAAAAATTTGGAAACAAAAGTTATTTTAATATTAATCGTCATATTAATCCTACCAATGTATGTGCAGATATTTGTAAGTTTTGTGCCTATAGTGCTAGTAGAAAAAATCCAAATCAATATACTATGAGTCATGATGAGATTTTAGATATAGCCAAAAACGCAATAGATAATGGAGCAAAAGAGTTACATATAGTATCAGCACACAATCCAAATGATGGAGTAGAGTGGTATATGGGAGCTTTTCGTAAGATAAAAGAGCATTTCCCCACTATTCATATCAAATCAATGACAGCAGCAGAGGTTGATTTCTTGCACCGTCAATATGGTCTAAATTATGATGAGGTACTAGATATGATGATAGATAGTGGTGTTGACTCCATGCCAGGTGGTGGAGCAGAGATATTTGATGAAAAAGTTCGTGAGTATCTATGTAAAGGTAAAGTAACCTCCTATCAGTGGTTAGAGATACACAAAAAATGGCACCAAAGAGGTAAACAGAGTAATGCTACAATGCTATTTGGACATGTAGAGAGTAGAGCAAATCGAATTGACCATATATTAAGATTGCGTGATTTACAAGATATAACAGGTGGATTTAATGCCTTTATCCCTCTAGTATATCAACGAGAAAACAATTTTCTAAAGGTTACAGATTTTCCAACAGGTCAAGAGATACTAAAAACCTATGCAATAAGTAGAATACTACTTGATAATATCCCACATATCA
This sequence comes from Sulfurovum sp., assembly GCA_024763575.1. Lineage (GTDB taxonomy): Bacteria > Campylobacterota > Campylobacteria > Campylobacterales > Sulfurovaceae > UBA1140. Next base: position 4,552 of record JANTFF010000036.1, on the reverse strand, counting down.
AAGCTTACTGGGCAACTTCTACTATAAATCTAGCATTAATAGCCCAAGAGTTTGGAGCAGATGACCTTGATGGTACTATTCAAAAAGAGTCAATCCAATCAGCAGCAGGAGCCAATAGCTCAAATGGTATGAAATTAGATGAGTTTGTAAGTATGATTAAAAATGCAGGATTTACACCTGTACAGAGAGATAGTTTATATAATGAGTTAGAAGTCTATTCGTAGGGTGGGTTTCCAACCCACCTATTTAAAGAGAGTCTATTTAAACACAGACCCTAACATTCCTTTAATAGCTCCCTGAATATCAGCAGGATAAACCACAAATTTAGCATTAGGTGACTTGGACATACCCTCAAGTGTATTAATATATCTATCTCCAAGCAAGAACATAGCAGGTAACTCTTTGTCAGCAACTGCATCAGCTATCATCTCAATAGCATTAGCAGATGCATTAGCCAAAGCAACTTGAGCCTCTGCTTCTAGTTTAGATGCTTCTAATTTACCTCTAGCTTCCAAAATTGCTGCATTTTTATTTCCCTCTGCTGTTGTCTCTATAGCTCTTCTTTCTCTCTCGGCTGCTGCTTGTCTCTCCATAGACTCTTGCATAGAACCACTTGGATTTATATCTTGAATTTCAACAGATTTGATAGTTACACCCCAATCAGCCACATCATCTACTACATTATCTTTTAGTTTTGCTTTTATTATCTCTCTATTTGATAGTGCTTCATCTAGTTTCATCTCACCTATAATAGAACGAAGTGTAGTCATAATGAGATTGGCAATAGCTAGTTTGAAATCTTCTACACCATATAGAGCATCTTTGGGATTTGTTACACGCACAAACGCTATAGCATTAGTTCGTATTACAGCATTATCTTTTGTAATAACCTCTTGTTGAGGTATATCCATGATAATATCTCTAGTAGATATTCTTGCACGAACACTATCTATAAATGGTACAATTAGATTTAATCCAGGGTCTAGTGTCCTACTAAATTTACCTAACTTTTCTATAACCCACTCTTCACCTTGTGGAACAATTTTAATACCCTTATATAGTGTTATAATGATACCAATTATAAAAACAACTAATATATTAACTCCTACCATTCTAAATCCTTTTTATATTTTATACTTTTTCAACTTCAATAAGTTGACCTTTGACATTTACAATTTTGACTTTTGTTAAAATTGGAATATCCTCTTTTGCTGTTGCGTGCCATATTGTATTACCTAGTATTGGTATATTAAATTTGACTTTACCTCTTCCATTAGCATCAATTGGCTCTTCTACTATACCTTTGACACCAATGGCATAATCGGATTGTCCACTTTTATCTTTTGGGCTATTATTTTTAAAATATTTAAAAAGTAAAGTTATAGTTATAATACTAATAATCGACCAAGTTAATAACTCTTTGTTTAGGGATAATATAAGTATCAAGTCAGCCACACCTACAATCGTAGCCCCAATCCCTAATCCCAACATAATAAATGTACCTGTAAATATCTCAAGAATAAGCAAAATTAATCCAAAAATAATCCAATGCCACCATAAAAGTGTATTTGCTAAAAAATCTAACATATTTGCTCCTAAAATCAATAGAATAGGTTAAAATATATTATATCATTATTTTTTTAATCATATAAGCAATCTTTGGATATAATCGCGAACTTTTAAACCCTATAAGGAAACACAATGGAAAATTTGAATGTATATTATGACAAAGATTGTAATTTAGATATTATTAAATCTAAAACAGTAGCTATGATTGGTTTTGGTAGCCAAGGACATGCACATGCAGAAAACTTAAGAGATAGTGGTGTAAATGTTGTTGTTGGACTAAGAAAAAATGGTAGCTCATGGACAAAAGCTGAAGCTAAAGGTTTTGAAACATTAACAGTAGCAGAAGCAACAGCAAAAGCAGATGTAGTTATGATTTTACTTCCAGATGAAAATCAAAAAGCTATATATGAGAGTGAAATTGAACCAAACCTAAAAGAGGGTGCAACTATCGCATTTGGTCATGGATTTAATATCCACTATGGAAGAATTATTCCAAGAGCTGACATCAATGTAACTATGATTGCTCCAAAAGCACCAGGACACACAGTAAGAAGTGAGTTTGTAAGAGGTGGTGGTATTCCTGACCTTATTGCAGTAGGTCAAAACCCAAGTGGAGAGACTAAAGAGTTAGCCCTGTCTTATGCTAGTGCTATTGGTGGTGGACGAACAGCTATTATCGAGACTACATTCAAAGATGAAACAGAGACAGACCTATTTGGAGAACAAGCAGTACTTTGTGGTGGTACAGCATCTTTGGTTCAAGCAGGATTTGAAACTTTGGTTGAGGCAGGATATGCACCAGAGTTAGCATATTTTGAGTGTCTTCATGAGCTTAAACTAATAGTTGACCTCATGTTCCAAGGTGGAATTGCAGATATGAGATATTCTATCTCTAACACAGCAGAGTATGGTGATTATGTTTCAGGAAAAAGAGTTATCAATGCAGAGTCTAAAAAAGCTATGAGAGATATTCTAACTGAAATTCAAGATGGTAGATTTGCCAAAGACTTTATATTAGAAGGACAAGCAGGATACCCAAGAATGAATGCAGAGAGAAATAATGACAAAGAGTTATTGATTACCAAAACAGGTAATAAACTTCGTGAAATGATGCCTTGGATTGCACAAAATAAAATAGTTGACCAAGAGACTAACTAAATCTAATATATTTCTTTACAATATTTATATTTTATGGTAATATTTTATATTAAATATTGTGGAGAATATTATGACTCAATCAGATTCATTTATAGATAGTTATAAACCTATTATTTATGCTTTGGCTATTGGATTAGCCTTTTATCTATTAGCCTTAACCTCCTTTACTGCTACTCAATCTAATCTAATTGGATTGGTAGCATTTTTAGTAACACTTTGGACTAATGAGGGGTTGCCTATAGGTGTTGTATCCTTGTTACCTATTATCCTATTTCCTAGTTTTGGTGTTTTGGATTTGGCTCATACTACACCTAACTATTCCAAATCTATTATCTTTCTATTTTTGGGTGGATTTATGTTAGCTATTGCTATTGAAAAGATTAAACTTCATGAGTACTTTTCAGCTAAACTATTAAGCTTTTTTCCAAAAACTTCAACAGGTATTATATATGCTTTGGCAATCACTTCAGCACTTCTTAGTTCTATTTTATCAAATACTACTATTACACTTCTTCTTATGCCTATTGCTATGTTTTTAAGTGAAAATATCAAACTCAAAATCCGTTTCTTGTTAGCTACTGCTTATGGTGCTAGTGTAGGTGGAATTTTGACTCCTATTGGAACACCTCCTAATCTTATTCTGTTAGGATTTTTAGAAGATAAAGGTCTGCCTACTATAGAGTTTGGTCAGTGGGTTTATATGATGTTACCTATAGTTGGTATTATGCTTTTGATTATCCCTCTATTATTATCATTTGGTGTCAAAGATGAGTCAGTAGAGGGTGTTGGTACAGATACTATACCACAATTGGACAATAAACAAAAACGGTTATATGGTATTATGATTGCTTTATCTTTAGTTTTGGTTGCTAATACTTTTGCAAAACAGATAATAGGTATTGCATTAGATGAGAAGATGATACTATTAGGTTTTGGTCTATTGATGTTTGTACCTAAAATAGGATTTTTGACATGGGAAGATACAAGAAATATACCATACGAAATTATCTTCTTATTTGGAGCAGGATTTAGTATCGCCAAAGCTTTTGGTAGTACAGGATTAGCTTCTGATATAGCTCATAAACTTAGCTTTATTAGTGATATACCTCTATTTTGGATGTTTTTATTGGTTGCTTTTGTGGTTGCTTTCTCTACAGAGGTTACTAGTAATACAGCACTAACCTCTATAGCTATACCTATATTTTATGAGTTTGCCAAAGATATGCCAAGTGAACAAGGAATATTATTGTTGATGCTAGCAACTGTATCAGCTAGTTATGCTTTTATGTTACCTATTGCCACACCACCCAATGCTATTATTATGAGTTCTAGGGTTATTCCTATAAGTCAAATGGCAAAAATTGGGTTCAAAGCCAATATTATAGGAATAGTTTTAGTCTCACTTATTGCTTATTCTCTTTGGGGGATGATGTGGTGGTAAAACAGTCAAAAAAAAGTAAAAATAGGATAATATTCCAAAAAACAAAAGGATAATATATGGCTGTACCAGCAGATGTAGGTTGTAGTAATGATAAATGTGTAAAAGCACCAGAGTGTCAAAGAACAGTGATTTTTGAAAATAAAACAGCTAGAGAGGTTAAAAGTTTTGGTGGAACACCTGATAAAGGGTGTGGTAAATTTATTCCACTAGAAAAATAGATAAAATATCTTATGAAAATATACGGAATAAAAACCTGTTCAACAGTTAGAAAAGCTCTAAAGTTTATAAAAGAGAAAAATATAGATTTTGATTTTATAGACTACAAACAAGAGAGCGTTGATGAGAAAAAAATTCGAGAATGGTTAAAAGAAGTTGACCTAAAAG
>JANTFF010000035.1 GCA_024763575.1 Sulfurovum sp. | reverse complement strand
AAATTGTGTAAAGGATAAAAAATAGATATTATTATAATAAATTTATTTTATTACTGATATAAGTACACCTTCTATAAGTTTATCCAAATCTCCATCTAAAATTCCATCTACATTAGAAAAAGCTTGATTACTTCTTGTATCTTTGACCTGTTGATATGGTGCCATTACATAGGAGCGAATTTGATGCCCCCAACCTATATCACTCTTTTCTACTCCATCTAATTTGGCTTGTTTTTTCTCCATCTCATACTCATAAAGCCTTGATTTTAACATCTTTATAGCTGTAGCTCTGTTTTTATGTTGGCTTCTATCATTTTGACACTGTACTACAATATTAGTCTCTATATGTGTAATCCTAATGGCACTCTCTGTTTTATTAACATGTTGTCCACCTGCTCCACTAGCTCGATATGTATCTACTCTTATATCTTTATCTTCTATCTCTATATCTATATCATCATCAATTTCAGGTGAAACCATAACAGAGCTAAAAGAGGTATGCCGTTTAGCATTACTATCAAATGGTGAGATACGAACCAATCTATGTATTCCGTTTTCTACTTTGAGGTATCCATAAGCATTTTCACCTTTGATAATGAAACTGACATCTTTAATTCCTGCTTCATCTCCTACTTGATAATCAAGAACTTCTACTTTGAACCCTTTTCTCTCAGCCCATCTTAGATACATTCTATATAACATATTTGCCCAATCTTGGGACTCTGTTCCTCCAGCACCAGGATGAATAGAGATTATGACATTGTTACTATCATGCTCTCCACTTAACATCATCTGAACCTCTAGGTCATTAATACTTTTATTGAGAGTAGTTGCCTCTTCATAAAGCATCTCTAGCGTATCTTCATCATTTTCAGATTTTGCCATATCAAAAAACTCACTAGCATCCATAACTGAACTATAAGCATCTTGGTATTTTGCTAAGACTCTCTCTTTTTTTGTTTTTTCTTGAGAGATTTTAGATGCAATCTTGGCATCTTCCCAAAAACTAGGCTCTTGTTGTAACTGATTTATCTCTTCAAGTCTAGCTTTTATGTCATTTGGTTTAACAATATTTTTTATATTTTCAATTTTTAGTGTGAGTGTTTTTAACAATTCACTATATTCATAAGCATCCATGAATGCTATTTTACCAAAAAAGTGATATAATGTCTTTGATAAAAAAAGGAGAACCATTAATTATGTATAAAATTACACTAACTCTATTGATATTCTTGTTATTATTATCAGGATGTGATAAAAAAGAGAATAACAATACACAACCCAAAACTACAACAGATACAAATAAGAGTGTATTAGTAAAGAAAACTATACCAAAGGATATTAAATTTAATCTAAAAACTATAGATGAAAAAGAGTTTCATTTAACAGAGATAGATAATGGACTAGAATTTAAAGAGATAAAAAATAAAGTGATATTTTTACTCTTTTTTGGACATAGATGCCCACCATGTCTTAGAGAGATACCTGATTTAATTGAGATCCAAAAAGAGCATAAAGATTTATCTATTGTGGCTTTTGAGGTACAAGGTCTTGATACAGAAGAGCTCAAAAATTTTGCTAAAAGTAAAGGAATAAACTATAACCTTATTCAATTAGGAGATGCTATGAATTTTGTGAATTATATTCAAGCTAAAGCCCAATGGAGTGGTTCTATTCCTTTCTTGATTGGATTAAACAAAAAAGGAAGAGTAGAGATTATTCATGTCGGAGGATTAGCCAAAGAGAGTATGGAACAGGCTTATAGTGAGTTGATTAAAGAGTAGTAGCTACTACTCTTTATAATCGAATAACTCGAATATCTGCACTATTTTTGAGTTTATCCAAAAAGTTTTTACTAGCTTTCATTCTCTCTTCTTGCATCCATGCCATGGCTACTTGGTTTTTAATCGCTTCAAATCCACCTTGTGCATTAGATTTTGATTTAATAAAATATGCTACAAAACCTCTACCTGTATTGATAGGTTTGGTGAAACTTCCCTCAGGTGTACTATTGATTATGTTATAGAGTTGTGGGTTCATCTCATTACTACTTGCTAATATACTTTTTTGTTGTACACCTTCAACTCTTCTCATCGGATTTTGCATAGCATCTTGTAACTTTTTTGATGAGTTACTAGCATATGCAATCATACTAATTTGGGATATAGGCTCTGATGAGAATTTATCTTTGTGTGTTTCATAAAATAGTCTTAAATCTTCATCTGTAGGTCTTGATATGGATGATGCAATATTTTGAATAAAAAACTTCTCTTTTTTCATCTCTAAAGAGAGTTGTTTTTTATAAGCTTCCCAAGTTAAACCATTTTTGGCTAGAGCAGTTTTCATATCTTCTTTACTTAATTTTCTAGCTTTTGCTATCTGCTCTATTTTAGCATCAACATCTTGTGGAGAAATATCTATATTTGCTTTTTCTATAGCACTTTTTTCCAATCTATCTTTGATTAAAGCCTCTACTGCTGCTTTCTTTGACATATTGAGTTTAGCTTGAACTGCCTCTATCTCTAGTGTAGTAATAGGTTCACCATTGACATCAATAGCGATAGCATCAATTATCTGTGCTTGTGAGCTTATAATTGCAAAAAGCAAAATAGGTAAAAGTTTTTTCATTTCTAATTCCATTCAAATTATAGTTTTATTGGGTTGATTATATCCAAATATATGTATAATACCCCTATTTTAATTTCTACAAGGGTCAATAACTGATTGTTGATTAGGATATAAGTAAACCTCTACTCTTCTATTTAAAGCCCAATTCCTACTATTTGTATTAGGTGCTATAGGTTTTGAGAATGAACAACCTTTTGAGTATATAGGGTTATTAATACCTCCATATTTTAGTATATTACCTACAGATGATGCCCTTTGTTCTGATAATCTTAAATTGTACTCATAGCTACCTCTATTATCTGTATGTCCAACTGTTTGGATTATCATATTTGGGTATTTTCTAAATACGGGTAACATATTTTGAATTTCTACTCTTGCTGATGATGTAGGTGTAGGTGAGTTTGTTGCAAACATCCTTTGAGAACGAAACATAATTTTTACAAATTTATCAGTATTTGATACAACTAAATCATTATTTGGATTTCTTTCTGCTGTTGGACTATTATCAACATCTGTATTTAGAACTTGTGCAACCTCTTTTGCTTGTTGGTCTAGGCTATATCCTATTGCTGCACCTACTGCTGCACCTGCTGCACCACCTATTGCAATTCTTCGTCCTCTAGTTGTATGTTTTGTATCTGTAGCCCCTCCCACTACAGCACCAAGTAGTCCACCTGTTATTGCTCCTATTTGAGCTTTACTTAATCCACTAGATGTTGTCCCATTAGCTCCTTGTGGAACTGTACAACCACTCAATATCAAAAGTGATATAGATGAGATAATAATTGGTTTAAATATTTTTTTATTCATTAACTTTTCCTTATTTTTTAATAAGTATAGCATATTGTTTGTTAAGTAAATGTGGAGTGGATAGGATAGGACAATTCTTTTTAATTGTCCTGTTTGATTATGAGTTACGACTACCTGGTTTAATAGCTTTGCTACCTGTTTTACACATAGGACACTCCTCAGGAGTAAACATCTCAAACAAAAAATCATCCAATGCAAAAAATGGTACACTTTTTGGTAGTTTACATTCTGGTTTAGGAGTTATATTAGAACCTTCTCTTTTACAGAAACCTCTATTTGCCAATGATGCAAAAGCCACAACTTCTGCTCCTAGCTCTTTTATGATTTTAGATGCTTCCATAGCAGAACCACCTGTAGTAATAATATCTTCACATATTAGTACTTTTTCACCTTTTTTTACTTCAAAACCACGACGAAGTTCCATTGAGCCATCTTTTCTCTCTACAAAGATAGAACGAACTTCTAAAGCTCGTGCCAATTCATATCCTGCCAATATACCACCTAAAGCAGGAGCGCACACAGTATCAATTTTGATACCACTCTCTTTTATCATTTTAGCTAACTCTTGTGCTAAAATAGATGCCCTTTTAGGGTCTTCTAGTACTTTTGCACTCTGTAGATAACGATTAGAGTGGTTACCACTAGATAATACAAAGTGACCCTCTAATAGTGCTTTAGCCTCTTTGTATATTCCTTCTATATCTATCATATTATACCTTTAATATATCAGCTTCTTTACTAGCAAACATAGAATCTATTTTTTTTACATGAGTATCTGTAATTTTTTGAATTTCATCATGAGCTTTTCTTGACTCATCTTCACTTATCTCTTTCTCTTTTTCTAACTCTTTTATATTTTTATTACTATCTTGTCTGATATTTCTTATAGCAATTTTAGCTTTTTCAGCCATACCTTTAGCTTGTTTTACAATACTTTGTCTCTGTTCACTTGTCATTGCTGGGAAATATAATTTGATAAAATCACCATCATTATTTGGATTAACACCAATATTTGCTTCTTGAATTGCTTTTTCAATTGAGTTTAACATACTCTTTTCCCAAGGTGTAATAGAGATTGTAGTTGCATCTAATGCAATTACATTCCCTACTTGATTAAGTGCCGTTGGTGTACCATAATAATCTACTTTGATATGGTCAACGATATTGGTAGTAACCTTACCTGTTCTAAGTGTTGAGAAGTCTCTTTTTAGTGCATTAAGACTTTTATCCATAGACTCTTTTGTATCACTATAAATTTCTTGTAACATTATAATTTCCTTATATTTTAGTAATGCGATTTTACCTTTTTTTGGTTGATAATGTGTTTAGAGTGATAAAGATGGAGACAAAGCCTCCTTTTATCTATTTTTTTGTAGATTTATTTGTATCTGTAGTTGTAGTTACTGGTACAGCAGTAGAAGTTGATATTGTATCTGCTACGGATTGATTTTTATCTTGGTTATATAGATAACCCATTGCTAATGTATTGATAACAAAAAGTATAGCCAATACAAATGTAGCTTTTGCTAAAAAACTAGCAGGACCTTTTGCTCCAAACATTGATTCATTACTTCCACTATATGCACCAAGTCCTATACTTGAACTTTTTTGTAATAATACAGTAATAATAATAGCAATTGCTAAGATAATTTGAATAACTAATAGGGTTGAAGTCATGTTTCCTCTTTAATCGTTGGAGATATTACCCCAAATTGGGTATAATTTTGGGGATTATACCCTAAATTAATTGAAACAGAGATAAATAGAAATAGATGAATGTCATTGAGCAATTTTCAAGGTTTGCAAACCTTTATGAAACCCATAATATCATACAATCACAGGTTGCAAAAAAACTTGTAGATATGATAGAGTATAGAGATTATAAATCTATAATAGATATAGGTTGTGGTAGTGGCTCTATATATAAAAATATAATCAAAAATAGTATAAAGTTTAAAGAGTTTGTTGTAGCTGATTTATCTACTGAGATGTTAGAAATTCATCCAAGTTCAAGTAAAATTAAAAAAGTATCTTTTGATTTTAATAATATTAATAGTTTTGAAGATATTGGAGATGATAATTATGATATGGTTATATCCTCTTCTGCTTTGCAGTGGAGTCAAGATTTAGATATGACATTAAAAGAGATAAGTAAGCTATCTGATAAATTCTATTTTGCTTTTTTTACATCCAATACTTTTAAAACACTACATAAAACAACAAGACTAAAATCTCCTATATATACTAAAGAGTTTATAGAAGAGCATTTAAATAACTATTATAACTCTTCATTTGAGGTTATGAATTATCAGTTGGATTTTGACTCTGTATATAATATGTTGCGATATATTAAACAAAGTGGAGTAAGTGGAGGTAGAAAACAGTTAAGTTACAAAGAGATAAAAAAAGTTATAGAAGATTATCCATTAGATTATCTGGAGTTTGAGGTTTTATTTGTGAAAGCAACAGCCAAAGACCAATCTTAGATTGGTCTTAATATAGATTAGTCATCTCCTGGGAAAAGACCTAATAGTTGAAGTATAGCTGTAAACATATTCAAAAAGTCCAAATATAGTGAAACAGCAGCATCAACTTCTGAATCATAAGCACCATTTGCAATATTTTGGGTATCATAAATAGTAAATATAGAAAACAGAAGTAAAATACCAGCAGTAATTACTATATGCATTATTGGGCTATGTAATATAAAATAGTTCACAAGTGAAGCAATAATTACTACTATAAGAGTAATAAATAGAGGTTTGCCCCAGCTAGAAAAATCACTTTTTGAGTTAATAGCAAATAGACTCAATGCCCCAAATAGTACCGATGTCATTAAAAAAGCATTACCTATAACTGCACCCTTGCCCATACCAATAAGACTTGCTAGTAGTGGAACAAGTGAAACACCACTTAAAAATGTAAATAGAAAAAGCATTGCGAGATTAATCCCAGGTTTACCCCGTGACATACCTAATCCAAAAAACAAAATTAGAAGCTCTGCTCCAAATATAAACCATTTATATTCCATAACAGTTACAGCATAAGGCATTGTAACATAAGCACCAACAGCAGCAGCCACCATACTAGCAGCTAAAAGCTGATAAGTTTTTTTCATAAATCCAACAGATGCACTCTCTACCTCTTGGGTATATCCTGCATTTACTGTATTGTTGTAATCTCTATTATAAAGAGCCATTATTATATCCTTTAATATTAGACTATCAATTCAGCCTATAAAATTATTTTGCCAAGTATATTGAGTTGAAGTTTAAAATAAGTTGAAAAATGAGTTAAGTAAATTATAAAATTTATTATATAAGGGGTATCCTAAATA
>JANTFF010000034.1 GCA_024763575.1 Sulfurovum sp. | reverse complement strand
ATCTCTCTATTTTAGAACTCATATCTAACATAAAAACCATAGGCACAGCTACCAAAGCAATCAAAGCAGATGCAATATAAGTAAAATGCAATCCATAACTATCACCCAAATAACCAACCACAAAGACCATAAATGAGCTAACTCCAAAATTAATAGACATATAGATACTATTCATAAAAGTAGGCATGTGTGAAGAGCTATCTTGAACTAATGCTAAAAGTACAGGATTAGTAGCAAATACAAATAGACCCAAAAAGGCTAATACAATAATATTAGAAGTATAGATAAAAAAAGCCATAAAAAGAATAGAGCCTATAGTAGCAATAAATAGTGTATTTTTGCGTCCAATTTTATCAGATATATTTCCTGATAAAAAAGTACCCAAAATACCAAAAAACTGCAAAATGGAGAGAGAAATACCTGCATACCATAGCGATTCTCCTTGGTGAACTAAATAGACAGGAAGATAAAATGTCAAAGCACTTTTCATTCCTGATTGTGCCATAATAAAAAAGGCTATAGCAATGAAAAAGAGACGATATTTTTTTAATAATCTTTTGACATCTCCTTTTTCTTTGGGTTTTGTTAGAGGTCTATCTATATCAAAATCTTTGAGTTTAATATAAAGTATAATAGAAGCCAATATTCCAATAGGCATTAATCTATAAATACCTTCTAACCCCCACCAAGATACACCTGCTAAAACAAGCAAAGGTCCAACTGTTCTAGCTAACTCTCCTCCAACCATAAAAAAACTCATACCCAATCCTACCCTATCTCCTGAAGTCTCTTTTATCATGGTAGGAGAAGGAATATGAAATAGTGCAGAACTTATTCCAGAGACGATAAGTAATATAATCAGCATAGTATAAGAGCTAGAAATCCCTATTAGGCTCATAGATATAGCTGTAATAGCAGGGGTGAGTATAACAAAATATTTTGCCCCTGTTTTTTCTGCAATTAGTCCAAAAAATGGATTAAATAGAGATGGAATTCTCCGTGCTATATCCAAAAATGCACTCATAAAAAGGCTAATTCCTAACTTTTCTATAAGCAATGGAAGCAAAGGAGCTAAAAATGATGAAAAAGTATCATGTGATAGATGTGCAAAAGATAGTGTAAAGACTTTATCTTTTTGAAATTTTTTACTGTGCAATAGTATCCTTTAATAGTGATTTAATCAAAAGCATATCTCTATATGACTTTTTTTTTGCTGATGGATTTCTCAATAGGTAACTTGGGTGAAATGATGGAATTAGTTTGATACCTTTATAATCAAATATATTTCCTCTTGCTTTGGTTATACTCAATGTAGAGTTATTTAGATAATGGAAACTAATACTACCTAAACACAAAATTATTTCAGGTTTTATAATTTCAATCTGCTTTTCTAAATAAGGTAAACAAGCCATGGCTTCATCATTAAGAGGATTTCTATTATTTGGTGGTCTGCATTTAATGATATTACTAATATATACATCTTCTCTTTTTATGCCTATAGCATTTTCTATCATTTTAGTCAAAAGCTCCCCACTTCTTCCAACAAAAGGTTTTCCTAATTCATCTTCTCTAGCCCCAGGTGCTTCAGCAATAATAATTAATCTTGCATTATTACCACCTTCTCCAAAAACTATATGTTTTCTCTGATATGAAATATCACATAAATGACATTTGGCTACTATTTTTTCTAGTAGCTCTAAATCTGAAGGAAAATAATCCAAAATATTTCTTTCTATTATTTGCATTATCTAAAAAATAGTAAATCTAAAATGTACAAAGCCTAGAATATTTTCTATATCTTTGACCACTTTTTCCATAATATCACCCTCTGCTCTTCCTGCAAAGAGTCTTGCCATCATATAACCATTCATTAATCCAATAGTTACACGACCATCATTTTTTTCATAAATAGCAATACTCAAAGGCATTTTGACTGCCATAAATTTACTATCATCTTTACTTAACATCTCTCCTGAAAGTTTTCCATTACAGAATTTAATAATTTTAACTTTTCCAACATCTTGACCATCATTATTTAAAATCTCTTTTTGTTGGTCAATAATAGTTGTGACATGCCAACCTTTTTGTTTGTTGATACGAGTTTTTATCAAATTAACTGTTTTATCAAAATTATAAGGAACGGTTATCTCTTTAAAAAACATCGTCGGAGCTGAAAGTTTAAATGCAAAACCTATAACAAAAAGACTCAATACCAAACCTAAAATCAAACCAACGACAATCTCTCTTTTTTTTAACATTATTCTACCTCTTCTATACAAATTTTTTCTGCTCTACACTCTTGAATGGTTCTAAATAGTACAAACCCTATTACTGCTGATGTCAAAATTATTAAAAAAATTGAACCCCAATAGGTCAATAAAGTATGAAAAGTCATCTGTATTAATAGAGTAGCTATAGTTATCGCGGCTAGTGGAAAAGTATATGCCCACCATGAAATAAAAAACTCTTTACTATCAAATATTCTCACCATAAATAGTAATAAAAAGAGTGTAAAAAGTGCTATAAAATATAAAAATAGACTTATACTATCAATGCTTCCCTCACTAATACGAAAGTAGCTAATAAACCCTACAGCAGGAGGGGCAATAAGTATAAATAGTGTTGGCAAAAGCTTTTTTGCTAAAGGTTGATGAAATACTATTCTATACATCATAATAGTAAAAAGTACTAACCAAAAGAAGACTCCCAAAGCAAAGAAGAAAACAGAAACCCAAATAGGAACAGTCTCCACACCAATTATTGGTACAAGTACATTTCCTACAATAGGGATAAACCAAGCAGGATTACTATGTACTATTTTAAACTCATTCCTAATCCAATATTTCATAATCATAATTGTAAATGCTAACTGCAATGGTGTACCTATATACCAAAAGAGTACAGAAATAGTTGGAGCAAAATCATAATAGGCTATAGAAACCAATAAAAAACTGATAGAGATTGTTGCTACAAATGAACTTTTGATAGGATGAATAAACTCTTTTTGAACAGCTTGTGGATATAGTAACCATTTTATGGTATAAAGAATAAAAATAGCTAAAAATAGAACTGTATCTATTAATAGTAATGTGGCATAAATCCAATAAGGCATATGAATAAGATGATATGCCTTGGCAAAAACAATAGTCAAACCAGATAATCCCATAACAACTGCAAAGAGTTGAATAGGAAAATATTCTAGTGAGCGTTTATTTAGGTGCATTGTTATCTCTTTTTAAATTTAATAATATCTTTGGCATTAGTATCATCAACTAATATCAAATCTTCATTTTCATATCTATCCAAAGCATCATTTAATAAAATTCTATCTTTGCCTACATACAAAATAGTTATTTTACCACCCTCTTGTATCTTTTGATAAGGTGGAAAACTCATTCTTTGCATAATAAGTACACTAACTCCTTTATTCAACAACCAATCTACTACCTTTGAACCACCATCTTTATCATTTTTTTCAATAGTTATATTTCTATCTTCATCTACAAATGCAAACCACTTTGCTTTTCCAAAAAGTGGTGCTACAGGTGAATTTTCTCTATTTAGTTTTAATGGTACTGCTATCACTGTTTTTCCTTTTTATATAATTTTGAGTAATAATAATTATTATTGTTAATAATAAATGAAACTTTATATAATTTCTACTTAAATCAGACTTATTTAATCTCTTTTGAATATAATCCATAGAAATATATATTATAATTAAAGGAAAGCTATGTTTAAAAAAATTTTACCTCTTAACATAATTATTTCGTTGAGAATGTTTGGACTTTTTATAGTCCTGCCTGTATTGTCTGTCTATGCACTTGATATGCCAAACTCCAATCATACTATGGTAGGGATTATTATTGGTGGATATGCTATTACACAAATGCTTTTTCAAGTTCCATTTGGTATGGTTAGTGATAAAATTGGTAGAAAAAAGACAATTATTGTAGGATTGATTATTTTTGCCATTGGTTCTTTGGTTGCAGGATTGGCTGATAATATTTATACTCTTTTAATAGGGCGATTATTGCAAGGTGCAGGAGCTATTGGTTCTGTTATTACAGCTACTATTAGTGATGTGGTTAGAGAAGAAGAGAGAGGTAAAGCTATGGCGATTATGGGGGGAAGTATAGGAATGGCATTTGCTCTTTCTATGGTTGCTGGTCCTTTTATTGCTTCATATTTTGGTGGTGTGCCTACACTTTTTTTCTTGGTTACATTTTTAGCTCTTTTGTCTATTTTTGTTCTTATAAAATATGTTCCAAATCCTCCAATAATCAAACATACCTATTTGGAAGATGATAAATTCAAACTCTTTGAAAACAAGAATCTAACGAAAATGAATATCACCAATTTATTGGTCAAAGGTTTTATGACTTTTGCATTTATGATTATACCTATTGTTCTAACCAAAACTTATGGATGGCAAGAGTCAGAACTATATAAAATATATCTACCTTCAATGATAGTCGGTATCTTGGCTATGGGACCAGCTACTATGATAGCTGAAAAGAAAGGAAAATATAAACTTATTTTGCTTTTGGGAGTTCTATTTTTATCTGTTGCTTATCTTATTATTGGATTAAGTCATACCTATATGATGTTCGCTACTGGAATTATTATCTTTTTTATCGGTTTCAATTTACAAGAACCTATTTTACAATCTCTAGCTTCTAAATATGCAAAAGTACACCAAAGAGGACGAGTTTTGGGTATATTTAATAGTTTTGGATATTTTGGTACATTTATTGGTGGTTTTATCGGTGGGGTATTATTAGATATAGTATCTCTTAATAGTATAGCGTACGGAATTATTGTATTATGTATTGCATGGGCTATAATGTTATTTACACTCGATAATCCTGCTAAAACTAAAATAGCTTATATTCATATAGATGATACAGACAGTACAAAACATCAAGATTTATATGAACTAAAAGGATGTAAAGAGTGGTATATCAATGATACTGAAAAATTGGTAATAGTCAAATATGATGAAGATGAAATTAGTGAAGAAGAGATTAGAAAAGCTATTACACACTATAAGAGTTAAACAAAATGCAAGATTATCTACTATATAGCCTTATTTCTCTGTTTCTATCTATGATATTTTCAATGGGAGGTGCAGGTAGTGGGATTGCACTTATTCCTATATTACACTTTTTGGGGTTTGATTTTACAGTAGCTAAAGCAGTTGGATTATTTGCTGGAGCTACTACTACTATTACATCTAGTATTATGAACCTCAAAAGAAAAGTTGTTGATTTTAAATTTATGATACCTATTGCCCTTATGATGTTAGTTTTTGCACCTATTGGTGCTTATAGTAGTCAGTTTATGAACAAAGAGATAGTTAAATTTCTTTTTATGTTACTACTTTTTTATAGTGCATCTATGATGATGTTTGGTAAGAAAAAGGCTATAGTTCAAGTTACGGCTAGATGGGTGCTTTTTGTTGTGGGTGGTGTAGTAGGATTTTTATCAGGATTATTGGGAGTAGGTGGTGGAAATATTCTTATTCCTCTACTCTCTATATTGGGATTTGAACCAAAGAAAGTGGCTGTTACTGTTAGTTTTGTTGTTCCATTTTCGGCACTTGGTTCGTTTTTTACTTATGCTAGTTTTGTTGAACTTGATTGGATATTACTTTTATGTATTGCTATTTCTGCTATTATAGGTGGATATATTGGTAATTATCTTATGCACTTTAAACTAAAACAACAAGATATAAAAAAGTTGATGGCTTTGATTTTATATCTTTTGGCATTTAAGTTACTATTTGGGTTTTTGGGATAGATAAGTTTTACTTATTCATCCTACTCAAAAAAGCATTCAACTGATTAGCAAACTCTCTAGCGTCTTTTTGTCCAAAAGCTTTTGGACCACCTGTTATCTCTCCTGCTTCTCTCATCTCTTGCATAAAATTTCGCATAGTTAGATATTGCTTTATATTATCTACAGAATAGAGTTCTCCTCTATGGTCGATAGCATGAGCTTTTTTAGTGATAATTCTATCTGCTAGAGGTATATCGGCTGTGATTACTAAATCATTCTCTTCTACCATTTCTATTATTTTATGGTCTGCTTCATCTGCCCCTAGCTCAACTATAATATAAGTTATATATTTGGATTTACCTATATTTATCTTTTTGTTAGCTATGATATAGGTCTCTAGTTTTAGTCTCTCTATCGCTTTTAGAATTATTGGTTTGAGTAGATTTGGAAAAGCATCACCATCTATAAACAATCTCATTTATAAAATCTCTTTGACTCTACCAACTTCACCAGAGGTTAGTCTTACTTTTATGCCGTGTGGATGAGTTGGAGAGTTTGTTAATATTTTTTGTACAGTTCCTTCTGTTAGTGTTCCACATCTTTGATGCTCTTTTAATACTATTTTTACTTGTAATCCTGATTTGATATTGGCTCGTTTTTGTCCGTCCATATATTATCCTTTTTTTGTATGTGGTATTGTAATCTATTTTTGATGATTATGCTATAATTTTGCATGAAAATATTTAAACTAATAATACTAATACTATTCGTTCCCTTACTGATTTTGGCAAAAGAGCCTACTCCTCCTATACCATATAACTATCTAGCCAAAAAAGAGGTTAGAAATTTTATAGATATGATGGTAAAAAAGTATCATTTTGATAGAAACTATATAACTGAAGTGATACAAAATACTATGTATGACAGAGAAACGCTAAGTAGATATACAGGCAAATATAAAGTAGGTTCAACCAATGGAAGTTGGGAGAGATACAAAGCTCATGTACTAGATCCAGAGACTCTACA
>JANTFF010000033.1 GCA_024763575.1 Sulfurovum sp. | reverse complement strand
ATATCATAATCTATTATAGTTATATCATTAACCCCTGAACGATATAAACAATCAAGTGCATAACTACCTACACCACCTACACCTAATATTAAAATTTTGGATTTTTGTAATTTAGCAAAATTATCATCACCAAAAAGCATTCTACATCTCTCAAATCTCAAATCCACTCCTCCAAATTATCTATATCCTTATAAGAGGTCATATCTAAATGTATAGGTGTAATAGATACAAAGTTCTGATTAACTGCTTCAAAATCTGTTATATGTCCTTTGGTGGTATCCATCCACTCCAAATTTGGTAATCCTATCCAATAGTATTCTACTCCTCGTGGATTTTTATGAACCTCTGCATTATTGGCATAAATCCTATTTCCTGCTCTAGTGATTTTAAATCCTTTAGATTCACTTGGTGGGATAGGTGGTATATTTAGGTTTAGAAATTTTCTTGGAGGTAGGGGAAAATCGCTATCAAATATCTTTTTGACTAGTTTATATATACTTTCTTTGGCTAAATCATAACCCAACTCATCTATATTGGTACAATGCTCTTTACAAACTTGTGATATAGCAATAGCAGGGACTCCTTGAAGTACTGCCTCCATACAAGCAGATGCTGTTCCCGAGTAGGTTATATCTTCTCCCATATTTTCACCCTTGTTAATACCTGATACGACAATATCTGGTTTATAAGTAGAGTTATATAGTTTATGAAGTGCTAGAAATATACAATCAGTTGGTGTTCCATCATCTAGTTTGAAAAATCTATCTTCTAGTTCTACAAATCTTAGAGGTTTAGTTAGTGTCAAAGAGTGTCCACACGCTGATTTTTCTAAAGTTGGGGCTACAATAGTAACCTCTCCTAATGGTTGAAGTGCTTCTATGAGAGCTTTGAGACCAAAAGAGTCAAAACCATCATCATTTGTTATTAGTATTTTTTTCATTTCGTATGGTATAATAACCTAAATTAAAATCATATTGGAAAAGGGAATATAGATGCAAAAAGAACCAATGTTAAAAGCAACATTTGATAAATTATCAAAAGAGTTGGAACTCTTAAAAACTGTAGAGAGACCCAAAATAGCAAAAATAATTGATACAGCTAGAGAGTTAGGTGACCTAAAAGAAAATGCTGAATACCATTCAGCCAAAGATAAACAAGGTCTAATGGAAGCTAGAATATTAGAATTAACTGATTTAGTGGGTAGAGCTCATGTTATTGACCCTACTTGTTTACCTCATCAAAGAGTTAGTTTTGGTTCAAAAGTGGAACTAATCGACCAAGAAGATGATAGTGAGATATGTTATACGATTGTCGGTTCACAGGAATCTAACCCTGAACAAGGTCTAATCTCTATTAGTTCTCCTATGGGTAGAGCATTATTAGGTAAAGAAGAGGAGGATGAGGTTGAGATTAATCTTCCTAATGGTAAAAAAGTTTTTGATATAGAAGAAATTACTTGTATGGACAAAATATAATGATAAGTGTTGGTATAGTAGGAGCTAGTGGTTATACTGGTTTAGAACTTGTTAAAATGCTTATAAACCACCCACGGTTTGTACTCAAATATCTAGCAACTACCTCAGGAGATACAGTTATAGAACAGCTACACCCCTCATTGGTAGATGTAATTAGCTATCCTGTTGAAAAAGCCTCTGTTGAGTCTGTAGTAGAAAATTGTGAAATAGTCTTTTTGGCACTTCCACACAAAGCATCTATGGGGTTTGCCAAAGATTTGATAAAACAAGGAGTCAAAGTCGTTGACTTATCGGCTGATTATCGTTTAGATTTGGATACTTATGAAGAGTATTATTGTGAACATGAAGATAAAGATAATTTAGATAGTGCTGTTTATGGTCTAATTGAATATTATAGAGAAGAGCTAAAAACAGCTAAATTAGTAGCAGGTCCTGGATGTTATCCTACTGCTACACTTTTGGGGATATTGCCTTTTATTCCATATATTGATACCTCTATACCTCTATTTGTAGATGCCAAATCAGGAGTAAGTGGAGCAGGTAAAAAACTATCAGAGACTACACATTTTGTGACTGTCAATGATAATATTTTCGCTTACAACCCTCTCAAACATAGACATGCTCCAGAGATAGCACAAAAGATAGAAAAAATCCATAGTGCTAAAATGAGTGTTAATTTTGTACCTCATCTAATCCCTGCTACTAGAGGTGAATTGGTATCTGTTTATGCTGTTCTAAAAAAGGATATTGACCCTATTAAAGTTCTAAAAAAACATTATGAGAATGATAGCTTTATCCGTATTAGAGAGAAACCTGTAGATATTAAGAGTACAGCAGGAACACATTTTTGTGATATATTTGCATCCAAAAATGGTAATGCACTTTTTGTTAATTCTGCTATTGATAATCTATTGAGAGGGGCTAGTTCACAAGCATTAGTTTGTGCAAATTTGATGTGTGGATTTGATGAGGGAATGGGAATACCTACTATATCTTATGTTCCGTAGAATGGGTTAGAAAACCCATTCTACAATTATTCTTCCTCTGTATCTTCTATATATTCTGTTCTTATAAGTGATGGTGATGGCTCTGCACCCTCATCTGGAAGTTTGATAACAAATGTGGTCTTTTTATTTAAAATACTAAACGCCTCTATAGTTCCATGTACTCTATCTATCATATTTTTACTCATATAAAGCCCAAGTCCTGTACCTTTGGTTTTATGTTTTGTAGTAAAATATGGTTCAAAAATATTTTTCAAAATAGGTTTAGGAATACCACCTGCATTATCTTGAATAGTAATAATTAGCTCATCTTTTTCATGATATACACGGATACTAATTTTACCATTTTTTATCCCTTTCTCTTCAAATGCATCTCTAGCATTATTAATAAGGTTCATGACTGTATGTTTGATGTCATTTTCATACCCTTTATAGGTAATATTTTTATCACAATCCAATGAAACTTGTATATTTAGTTGTTTAAATGTATCTTCTATAATCTTAATCGTTGACTCAATAGTTGTTTTGAGATTAAAGGTTTGAGCCATATCAGATTTATCAACAAATTTCCTAAAATCATCTACCGTATTAGATAGAAACTGTATAGAGTTATTAATTTTGGAAGCAACCTCATCTATATCTATCTCATCTCTTTTACCCAACTCTGATTTAAATTTTATATCATTAAGTATCCAAGATACAGAGTTTAGTGGTTGTCTCCATTGATGAGCAATATTTTCTAATATCTCACCCATAGATGCAAGTCTTGATTGTTGGTTCATAATAGCTGTTTGTCTTTTTACTTCTCTTACAGCATCATCAATTCTAATTTGTAAATCATCATTCAAATCTTTTAACTCTTTGGTTCTCTGCTCTACTCTAAGCTCCAAATTTTCAGTCAAACGGTTAAGCTCATTTGCAGTTTTGTGCATAATAGAGTATAGGTTTTTATTGGCTATCTCAAAAGGTGTAATATTATCATCTTTGTACTCTACTAAATCAATATATTTATCATTGGATTCACTAATAGCTGCCATCACAAAAGTGTGATTATGAAAAGTATTTGGGTGGTTTTCCTCATTAAAATACTCTTGACTTGTGGTATATCCAAATATATGGTTATTGGTTTTGATATTAGATAGATAATGTTTAATAGGAATTCTAAAACCATACTCATATGATATAGCTGTACCAATCCATAAAGCTTGTGCAGGTGTTTTAGATAAAAAATTGTAAATCTCTTGAATTCTATTCATCATAGTATTATAGTTACCAATAGAGAGTTGAACAATATCACCCTTTTGTAGTGCTTGTGATGTCAATATACTTTGACTCTCTATATCTGTATCCAAAATATGTACTGTATAAGAGATATTTCCTTTGGTGATATATAGTGGGACTTGTAAAAATACTGATTTATCTCTCTCTATATTTGGAAAATATTTTCTATATATATCCAATGCTGGATTATTCTCCATCATATATATAGTAGAGTTATTGGCTTTGGTAATTCTTTTCTTTTTACTTATGGGTTTCCAATCAAATGCTTGATATAGTTCAACTGATAAGTTCTCTCCATGTAAAAATACCAATATTATAGCTTTATCATATATCTTACCATTATGAAATACAAATGTTGATAATGTTGTGTGTGCTTTACTTGTAGCTCCCCCACCAAATATTTTTAGATGAGCAAACTCTTCTCCTATAGTATTAATAAGTGATGCTGTTTTAGGATTATTAAAACTAGATAAAATTTCAATAGCTTGAGTATTAGATTGTAAAAATTTTTGTATATGATTTTTATCAATTTTATAGTTATCTATCTCTTCTTCTAAATAATTTTTGCTAAAATCTAAAACCATAGAGGAGATAGTGCTAGTTTGAAACTCCATAATAGAGATAATAGGGTCTCTATTTAAATCTAAAATTTGGTGATTTTTGAAACTAGCAAAACTTTGCATTCCTATTATAATAGCATCTGGAAAATCACTCTTTAACTCTTTTAGAAGTACTTTTAGCTTTAGATAATTATCATCTGGATAGTTTATCTCAATTAGTAGTTTGTCAGAGTTTTTTATATTGTGTTCTTCACACCAATACCCAAACTTATCAAAATCTTTATAATAGTGTACAAGTTGTCTCATCTTTTATCTCTCTTTAAATATTTTTGAACCAATACGAACGAGGTTAGAACCACATTTAATCGCCAATTCATAATCATTGCTCATACCCATAGAACAAGTTGTTGCTCCATTTTTTACTAATTTTTCATATATACTATAAGTTAATTCAAAACTCTTTTGTATCTCTTTTATATCTTGGGTATGAGCACCTATACTCATTACACCTTTTAGATTTATATTTGAACACTCTTGTTTGATTTGTTGATATATATCTATAGCTTCATCTACACCTACACCTGATTTACTCTCTTCATTGGCAGAGTTTATCTGTAGTAGTGCATTCATAGTCTGATTTTTTTCAACCAATCTTTTATTTAATGATTTGGCTAATTTTATAGAGTCAAGTGATTGTAGTAATGAGGGTCTAAGCTCTAAGAGTTTATTGATTTTATTACTCTGTAAATGTCCCAACATATGCCACTCTATTGGTAAATCGTCTAAATTTTGCATACGAGTTGCCAACTGTTGTACTTGATTTTCACCAAAAGCTCTTTGTCCTAGCTCATAAAGTGTTTTGATACTCTCTTCATCACTATATTTTCCAACAGCTACAAGTTTGACTATATGGTGTTCGCTAACTTCAACTCTAGCTTGTTCTATATTCCAAATAACTTCATCTAAATTTTTGCGTAATATCTCTTTTTTTTCTATCATCTTATCATCCTAACATCATTCTGTATATATCATTATATAACCCTAGTAGCATAAGAGAGAGCAAAATTCCCCATCCTACCAAGGTCAAACGGTACATTATCTCTTCACTTGGGGCTTTGCCTCGTATCATCTCATATATATTAAACATAATATGCCCACCATCAAGTGCAGGAATAGGTAATAGGTTCAAAACTCCTAAATTTACAGATATAAGTGCTGTAAAAAATAGCAGTGCCAAAATCCCTGATTGACTAGCTTTTGCTGTTATATCCACTATAGATATAACTCCACCTAACTGATTAGCAGGAACAGCTCCTGTAATTAGTTTTTGTACACTTTGAAAAATCATAGTAGAGGCATGAAGTGTTTCATTCCACGCAAAGGATAATCCATCTATTGGAGAAAAGTATAACTCTTTATTAGAAACTTGTGGAGCTATACCAATAAGTTTTCTCTTTACAGACTCTCCAAATCTATTTTTTTGCTCTTTTATAATCGGTTTAAGATCAAAATCCAATACAACACCATTCTCTCTTAATACAGTAAAGTGTAAATTATCTCCTTGTTTTTGGATATTTGTACCTATCTCTTCCCAAGTTTTTATGGAAGTGTTATTGATTTTGAGTATCTTATCACCTTCTTTGAGTCCTGCCTCTTTAGCAGGAGAGTCAGGAGAAAATCCCCCAACAACAGGAGCCATATAGTGACTATAATTAAATAGTGGGGATAGAGGTGTACCTATCTGTGAAGCACCAAAATAGAGTAAGAAAGCCACTAAAAAGTTTGCAAAAGGTCCTGCTAATAGTATTCCTATCTTCTGTAAAGGTGTTTTTGTAGTATAGCTATCACTATCATAGTTTACAGCAGTGGGGTCACTATCATCTTGACCTTTCATTTTGACATATCCACCCAATGGAATAGCAGATATACTCCACTGTGTTTTAGCTATCTGTTTACTATAAATCTTTTTTCCAAATCCTATACTAAATACATCTACTTGAACACCAAACGCTCTAGCCACTGTAAAATGACCCAATTCATGAAAAAATATCAAAAATGATAATATCAAAAGTGCAATAAATATGCCCATATATATCCTAAGTTTTTTTTAAAGTATTATACCAAGCTATTTGTAAAATATGCTTCTAATCAATCAAAATTATATATAGATATGATAAAATAAGGAAAAAATAAGGATAAAAAATGGAAAATAATATAGTTATGGAAAATAAAATAGTTAATCCTATTAGAAAAAATGAACAAGCCAAAGAGTTAATAAAAAACTCTGCAAAACTTATATCACAAGCAGATAGTGAGGTCGAAGCTACCAAAGAGAGTATTGCAAAAGATGTAAGCCGATTTGAAGAGATTAAAAATAGTCTGCTTAGTACAACTATTATACAAGGTCAAATATTATTAGAAAAAGCATCATTTGTATATATAAAACCAGAGTCTGATGAGCCATTTGAGATATCTCTTGGGAATACAAACGATAATATAAAAGTTAATAATATATCAGGTGGTGGTTTTACTGCTTTT
>JANTFF010000032.1 GCA_024763575.1 Sulfurovum sp. | reverse complement strand
TATTACCCCATCTCTTGCATTATATACCCCTTTTGGTACGGTGAACTTTTTGGGTAAATTAGGATATAGTTTATATAGTTTTTTGAAGAAATATGCAAATGCAGGTGCAGATGTAGCACCACCTGTAGCACCTCTTCCTATTGGTCTATTGTTGTCTCTACCTATCCATACAATAACCTCTTGTGCTGGGGAATATCCACAAAACCATGCATCAACATTTTTATTGGTTGTTCCTGTTTTTCCTACTACTTCAACTCCTGATACTTGTGCATTTCTTCCTGTTCCTCGGATAACAATATCTCGTAAAATATCAGTCATCAAATATGCTTGTTGGGGTTGTGTAAAATTAGCAATCTCTTGTGTATGGGATTCATATATGACTGTACCGTCTTTGGATACAACTTTAGCTATAAGTCTAGGTTCTAGCATATGCCCACCATTGGCAAAGGCAGAGTATATCTGTGCCATTTTAGCAGGACTTATACCCAAATTACCCAATGATATAGACATATCTTGAGGGATATGAGCTATATTGAGAGGTTTGAGTTTTTCTCTAATTCTATTTAATCCAACCTCTGTTACTAAGTTAATGGTTGCTAGGTTTCGTGAGTGTACAAGAGCTTCTCTTAATTTGATAAAACCTTCAAAGTTTCGCTCATAATTTTCAGGTCTCCAAATAACTCGTTTACCATTTCTATAATATTGAAATGTTCTTGCTACATCAGTTAATTCAGTAGCAGGATTATACCCAAGGTCAAGTGCCACTTGATATATAAAGGGTTTAAAAGCAGACCCTGGTTGTCTCTCCATCATAGTTACGCGATTATATGCAGATTTTTTATAATCAATACCACCAACCATAGCTTTTATATCACCTGTTTTGTTATCTACACTCAAAAATGCTCCATTGAGTGTTGTATGATTTATACTTTCTCTATATCTTTTAGCTGTTTTTTTGACAGCATATCTAAGTGCTTTTCTAGCTATCTCTTGTTGTTTCATATCTATAGTTGTATAGATAGTATATCCACCAGTTTTTATATTTGGAAAATCTTTTTTGAGTCGTCGTACCACTTCATCTGTTACATAAGGAGCTATATTTTGGGTTAATGAACTATTATAAATTTTAGGTGTCTCTTTAATCGCTTCTAAATACTCATCTTCTTTTATCCAACCTAGATTTTTCATTCTATTTAAAATAGTATTGGCTCTTTTTAATGCTCTATCAAGATGTCTAACAGGATTATAATATGATGGAGCATTTGGTAAACCAATCAAAAGTGCAGACTCTTTTAGAGTTAGATTTTCTAAATCTTTATGAAAATAGCCTTTTGATGCTGTTTTAACACCAAAATATCCTCGTCCAAAAGATATTTCGTTTAAGTATCTCTCTAATATCTGCTCTTTTGTTAGCTTATCTTCTACTTTCATAGCAAGTATAGCCTCTTTGAGTTTTCTACTATAATTCTTTTTGGGAGATAGTAGGATTTTTTTGACTAATTGCTGTGTAATAGTACTTCCCCCCTCTACCTTTTTACCTGCTTTGAAATTTCTAGTCATAGCTCGGATGATTGCATCAGGATTTACACCATTATGTTCAAAAAATCGTGTATCTTCAATAGCAATTAACGCCTCAATTATATAAGGTGGCATCTCATCATATTTAGCATATAGACGGTGTTGTCCTTGCATAATATTGGCTATTTTATTACCTTTATAATCTAAAATCACAGAAGAAGTTTTGGGACTATAGTTAATTATTTTATTCATATCAAGTTTAATTTCATTGTAAGCGTAGATAAATGCAACAAATAGTGCGATGGCAAATATTATTACCAACATTATCGAGCCTTTAATAAATTGATTAACCATATATTGGAGTCCTTGTTTTAAAATGCGTTAATTATATCTAAAAGTGATTGAGTAGTGACTTTAATGCTTTTTTTGAAGAGCCAAGTCTGGGGATAATACGCAAAATAGGTTTAGATACAGTTGGTTGTCTAATTGCTCCAACTAAATACCCCTTTTTGACCATTAGTGCCTCTTGCAGTTTTAGAGCCATCTCATTAGTTGGTACAGGTATAGGTAAAATTAGTGATTTTAAATCAATATCTAGTGATTTTTTGACTATTTTTTGTCGTTTTATAATCTCTTTTTTGAATTTATCACTCTCATTTGATACCTCTTCTATATTGACAAGTGCCAAAGCCGTATCAAAAACAGATGGAGCAGTTGAGTATATAATAGGTTTACCTCTATTTTCCAAAAAACTAATGATTTGTGCAGAGGCTAAAATATAAGCTCCATAACTCCCATAAGCTTTACCAAGTGTTCCCATTTTGATATGATTTTCTTGTGGTTTAATTCCATAATACTCAAATATCCCTAAAAGATTATCTCCAATTACACCAGAGCTATGAGCCTCATCAACAATTAATATAGCATTATACTTATCAGCCAATTCAAAAATATCACGACTACACAACTCTCCACTCATAGAGTAAACACCCTCTACAGCAATAATCTTTCGTCCTACAGTATGAAGTTTAAGTTTCTCTTCAAGGTCATTTGCACTGTTATGTCTAAATTTGACAACTCTATCACCCAAAAGTCCTGTAGCCATCATACCACTAGCGTGATACTCTTCATCAATAAAAAGTTTATCTTTTTTACGAACAAGTGACTCAATCAAAGCCATATTGGCTAAAAATCCAGAGCCAACTACTAAACCTTTTTCAAATCCATTTAGAAAAGATAGTGTTCTCTCAAACCCCTCATGTATCTCATGATACCCATTAACAAGCATACTAGCTTTGGGTGCATGAATATCATATTGTGATACCATTTTAACAGCTTTTTTGAACTGTTTTTTATTATTAGCTAGACCTAGATAATCATTTGATGCAAAATCTATTAACTCCTCATCAAATATTTGTCTTTGTCTAAATCTATTTGCTTTTTTTAGTGCATTTAGTTCTGTTTGGTACATATTATTTTAACCATCCTAATAGTCTCTCAACTTGTAATCCCATAGCTGTACTCTCATAGCCATCTACATTTTGGATATATTTTTGACAAAACCCCTCAACCATACATCCACCAGCTTTTCCATCCCATAGACCACTATCTAAATAATCTTCTAAATCTTTTAGTTTAAATATATCAAATTGATAATAAGTAGCAGATACATCACATAGATAAAACTCTTTGGTCTTATAGTGCATAGCTGATATAATAGATATTTGTGAGCCACTTTGAAGTTCTAGTATTCGTTTGGCATCATCTCTATTTTGGGGTTTTCTAAGTATCTCTCCATCTTTAGTAGATATTACACTATCTGCTGTAAGTAGAGGTATATCTAATCCAAACTCCTCTATAGCTTTCTCTAATTTACCTTTACTTGCTAGATATACAAAATCTTTTGCAATAGTAGTTTTGATTTGCTCTTCATTATAAGTGGGTGCTTTTTGTATAAATGGAATTTTAAATTGAGTCAAAAGTTTAGCTCTTGACTCTGAATTTGATGCTAGATGTATCATGTTATAAATTATCTTTTAAATAACCCAAAGCTCTCTCTTTAGCTTCATCTATCTTAGAGGCATCTTTACCACCTGCTTGTGCAAAGTCAGGACGACCTCCACCTCCACCACCTAGTATTGGAGCTATCTCTTTTATCCAATTCCCTGCTTTGATAGGGGTGTTTTTGCTACCACATGCTATTAATACTTTATTGCCTTTTTTCTGAAATAGCATAATAGCTATATTGGGGTATCTGTTTTTAGCTTCATCTATTAACTCTTTGATATCGCCTGTATCTACTTCATCTACTATAACAGTTACTCCGTTTATTTCTATAGTTGATAACTCTTTTTTGGTTGAGTTTAGAGCAGTTTTTAGCTCTGTCTTTAGAGTTTTAATCTCATCTTTTAATCTATTTATACCTGCTATTGAGTTCTGATTTTTTAGCTCTGTTTTTATCTCATCTAGTTCATCTCTTAAGTTACCAACTACTTTTATAGCACTATTACCACATATAGCCTCTATTCGTCGAACTCCTGCACTTACTCCACTCTCTTTGGTTATCATAAATAGTCCAATTTCAGAAGTGTTATCTATATGTGTACCACCACAAAGCTCAACAGATACATCACCCATACTAACAACTCTAACCTCATCACCATACTTCTCACCAAATAGAGCCATAGCACCACTATTTTTAGCTTCATCTATACTCATAATCTTAGTCTCTCTTGGAATTGCTCGACTAACTTTATCATTTACCCATGCCTCTACAGCTTTTATCTCCTCTTTTGTCATAGCTTTTGGGTGAGAGAAGTCAAAACGGAGTCGCTTATCATCATTTAGTGAACCAGCTTGTGCTATATGCTCACCCAATATTGCTCTAAGTCCTGCATGTAGTAGGTGAGTAGCTGAGTGGTGTTTTTCTATCTCTGCTCTACTACTATCAACCAAAGCTTCAACTCTATCACCGATAGATAAATCACCCTCTACTTGAGACATATTCATATCCAAAAACTTTTTGGTATCAACTACTTTACATCTGCCCAAAAGTTCACCTCTATCGCCTATTTGTCCACCAGATTCTGCATAAAATGGTGTTTTGTCAAGTAGTACCCAACCACTACCATTTACAGTATCAACCTCTTTAAACTCACTATCAAGTAGTGCTAAAACTGTAGCAGTTATCTGTTTAGTCTCATATCCTACAAACTCATTTTCTCCAAATTTCTCTTTGAGGGCTTTGAAATCACCTGTAGTTGAGGCATCTCCTGTACCTTTCCAGTTTGCTTTTGATTGTGCTTTTTGAGTTTCCATTTTTTTATCAAAAGCCTCTATATCCAAAGCTATATTTTTCTCTCGTAGCATATCTTGGGTCAAATCAAGTGGAAAACCAAAAGTATCATATAGTTTAAATGCTACCTCACCATCAAATATATTATCTGTTTTTTCTAACTCTTCATTAAATAGTTTAATCCCAGCTTCTATAGTATCAAAAAATCTCTCTTCTTCTGTTTTCATAGAGGTTTTAATAGCTTCTGCTCTTTTTAGTAAATAATCATACTGTTCACCCATAACATCTACTAGAGTATCAACCAATTTATACATAAATGGCTCTCTAAGTCCGAGTAGATACCCATGACGGATAGCTCTTCTCATAATTCGTCGTAGAACATATCCTCTTCCCTCTTTGTCAAAGTTGACACCTTGGGCTAGTAGAAATGAGCATGAACGCAAATGGTCAGCAATTACACGGTAACTAGCACTATTTGAAGCTTCATAGTTATAAGGAGTTCCAACCATTTCACCAATTTTATTTAAAAAAGGTATAAATAGGCTAGAGTGATAATTATTCAATACTCCCTCTTTGATAGCTACAACTCTCTCTAATCCCATCCCTGTATCTATACTAGGTTTTGGTAGAGGGTTTAGAGTACCACTCTCATCTCTCTCATACTGCATAAAGACCAAGTTCCAAATCTCTAAAAATCGGTCACCCTCTCCACCCATTTTGTCTTCAGGTGAATTAAAGTTCTCTTCTCCTTGGTCATAAAAAATCTCACTACAAGGACCACATGGACCAGTATCTCCCATCTGCCAAAAGTTATCAGCATCACCAAAACGGATAATTCTATCAGGAGATATATGTCTGCTCCAAATCTCTTCGGCTTCATCATCACTATCATGTACTGTTACCCAAAGTTTCTCAATAGGAAGTGCTAGATATTTAGATGAGGTAATAAACTCCCACGCATAAGCTATAGCATCTTCTTTGAAATAGTCAGCAAAAGAGAAGTTCCCCAACATCTCAAAAAGTGTATGATGTCTTGCTGTATAGCCTACATTATCCAAATCATTATGTTTTCCACCTGCTCTTAGACAAGTTTGCGAAGAGGTAGCTCTTGGAGGGTTAGGGATAGGAGCCTCTCCTGTAAATATGTTTTTAAACTGTACCATACCAGCATTGGTAAACATAAGCGTAGCATCATCAGGTACTAGTGGAGAGCTAGGAACTAGTTTGTGTCCTTTACTCTGAAAAAAGTCCAAAAATTGTTGTCGAATATCCATAATATAATCCCGTGTTTTTAATTGTGGATATTTTAGCCAAATTGTGATTATTTTGAGGTAAAGGGTTTCATCTCTTTTGTAATTTTACTATAAAGTGTTTTGTACCAAGGGTGTTTTTTATCTTTGATATTTACACTCATATTTCTAAAATCAACAGGAGAGAGTATCACTTTGATATTTTCTATTCCAACTTTTTGGGCTAAATAATATAACTCTTCTATTTTATCATCTCCAATAGGGATACAACCTATAGTTCTATTGCTCCCATGTATCATAATATCTCCACCTAAATTTGTCCGTTTCTCTCTTTTTGCCATCTCTTTATCAAATTTATTTGGATAATCTATTCTCATAGATAGATGAAACTTACTATTTGGATTGAGATATGATATACCATAAATCCCCTCTGGAATTTGTCTATCTCCCTCTTTTAGTTTTGGACCTAATCTTCCTGAAAAAGCTGTGAGATTATAATCAGTTATATGTCTCCACTCTTTATCTCTTTTTCCCCATACCTCTAATCTTCTTTCGTGTTTGAGTCCTATTAGAGTTAGTTTTTTGGGATAGATTACGAAATCACTATCTGCTAAATCTCTTTTGAGCCTTTGGGTAGAAGTTAGGTTCTCTTCTTCTTTTTTAATAATAGTTATATTTCTCTCTATTATTTTAGGTTGGGGACATTTAGGACACTCTATTGGTTCTATATCTTTTTCTATGAAATATTTTTTATAATATGGATACCAAATATCTCTACCCAAAAAATAAAAAGCCACAATAGAGATAAATATAAAT
>JANTFF010000031.1 GCA_024763575.1 Sulfurovum sp. | reverse complement strand
ATTTGTGAAGAAATTATTGATGCTAAGGGAGCATATTTAAGTGCTGGATTTATAGATATACATATACATGGTTCTAGTGGTGCTGATATAATGGATGGTACTTATGAAGCGTTGGATACTATATCCAAAAGTCTATTACAAACAGGAACTACTTCATTTTTGGCTACTACCATGACTATGTCTTCTGATGATATAAAAAAAGCATTATCTAATATTCAAAAAAATATAGATAGTGTAGATGGTGCAAATATATTGGGTGTTCATTTAGAAGGACCTTTTATAAATCCAACTAAATATGGAGCTCAAAATCCAAAATATATTCAAAAACCAAATTTTGAATTGATAAAAGATTATATAGACATAGTTAAGCTGATTACTTTAGCCCCAGAAGTTGATGGAGCTAAAGAGCTTATAGAGTTTTTACAAAAAGAGTACCCAAATATTATTCTAAGTATAGGTCATAGCGATGCTTCATACAGTCAGAGTTTAGAGAGTTTTAGTTGGGGAGTTTCTCATGCTACACATCTATTTAATGCTATGAGTCCACTACATCATAGAGAACCTGGTATTGTGGGGGCAGTTTTGGGTGATAGTAGTATCAGTTGTGAGATTATTGCTGATAATATTCATATCCACCCATCTTTTTATAATCTAATATATAGACTAAAACAAGAGCAACTACTATTAATAACTGATGCTATGAGGGCAGGGTGTATGAAGAGTGGAGAGTATAGCTTAGGTGGACAAAAAGTTATAGTCAAAAATGCTGAAGCTAGACTTAGTGATAGAACATTAGCAGGTAGTGTTTTGAGACTTAATGAAGCTTTGAGAAATGTTTATAAATATAGTGATATTGAGTTACCCGAACTTATTAAAATGGTTACAGAGATACCTGCTAAAAAACTTGGCGTTCAATTGGGAAAATTGATAGCATATTATCCTTCTGATATTGTTATGTTTGATGATGATTTTAATATTATACAAGTATTTGTAGATGGTGAATTGAAATTTCAGCTTTGATTATTTAGTTTTTCTATTCCTTATAACCTTTACGATATAATCACGCGATAATTAAAAAAAGCATAATTGGATAACAGATGAGCGAAACAAAAAAAAATGTATATAACCCAAAAGAGATAGAGGATAGCTACTATAAACTTTGGGAAGATAGAGGTTACTTTGAGATAGATGGTAACAAAGATATTCAAAAAGAGGGAAAAAACTTTACTATTATGATGCCACCACCTAATGTAACAGGGCATCTACATATTGGACATGCACTTACTTTTACACTTCAAGATATAATCGTACGATACAAAAGAATGGATGGGTACAAAACTCTATGGCAACCCGGAGTTGACCATGCAGGGATTGCTACTCAAAATGTAGTAGAGAAGCAACTTTTAGCAGAGGGAACTACCAAAGAGGAGATAGGAAGAGAGGAGTTTCTTAAAAGAGCATGGCAACAAAAAGAGAACTCTCAAAATGCTATTACTAATCAGCTTAGAAAATTAGGGGTATCTCCTGCTTGGAGTCGTGAACGGTTTACTATGGATAAAGGTTTGGCAAATGGAGTCAAAAAAGCCTTTAAACAGATGTATGATAATGGTTATATAGTTCGTGGAAATTATATGATAAATTGGTGTACACATGATGGTGCTTTGAGTGATATAGAGGTAGAGTATGAAGACCATGCAGGAAAGCTGTATCATATTAAATATCCTCTAAGTGATGGTAGTGGTGAGGTAGTAGTAGCTACAACTAGACCAGAGACATATTTTGGGGATACTGCTGTAATGGTTCACCCTGATGATACTAGACACAATCATCTAATTGGCAAAAAGGTAAAATTACCACTAATAGATAGAGATGTAGAGATAATTGCAGATAGCCATGTTGATATGGAGTTTGGGACAGGATTTGTAAAGGTTACTCCAGCTCATGACCCAAATGATTATGAGGTAGGGAAAAGACATAATTTAGAGTTTATCACTATCTTTGATGAAAAGGGTATTTTAAATAGCTATTGTGGTGAGTTTGAGGGGTTAGAGAGATTAGAAGCTCGTGAAGCTATTATGAATAAACTCCAAGAGAAAGGTTTTGTAGAAAAAGTTGAAGAGCATCAACACCAAGTAGGACACTGCTATAGATGTAAAAATGTAGTAGAGCCATATATATCCAAACAGTGGTTTGTCAAAAAAGAGTTTGCAAAATCTTCTATTGAAAAAGTAAACAGTGGTGAAGCAGAGTTTTTCCCAACTCATTGGATAAATAGTTATAATGCATGGATGAGTGAACTTAGAGATTGGTGTATCTCTCGTCAGTTATGGTGGGGTCATCAGATACCTGTATTTTATTGTAGAGATTGTGGTCATGAGTGGGTAGAAGAGGGTGATGTTCCTACTAAATGTGAAAAGTGTGGAAGCGAAAACATCTATCAAGACCCTGATGTATTGGATACTTGGTTTAGTTCTGGCTTATGGCCTTTTTCAACTCTAGGTTGGGGTAATGGTGATGCGTTCAAAGGTGAGCTTTGGAATGAGAGTGATATAAAAGATTTTTATCCTAACTCTTTGCTGATTACTGGATTTGATATTCTATTCTTTTGGGTAGCTAGAATGTTAATGATGGGTGAGAATATTACAGGTCAATTACCATTTAAAGATATTTATCTACACGCTTTGGTCAAAGATGAAAAGGGTGAGAAGATGAGTAAATCAAAAGGTAATGTAATAGACCCTCTTGTGACTATAGATAAATACTCAACAGATGCACTTAGATTTACATTAGCAGTACTAGCTGTTCAGGGTAGAGATATAAAGCTAAGTGAAGACAAATTAGAACAGAGTCGTAACTTTACCAATAAGCTATTTAATGCTACTAACTTCTTGCAACTAAACCAAGAACATTTTGAGGATTTAGACCCAGCAAATATCAAAACACCACTTGGTAGATATATGTTAGCTAGATTTAATATAGCAGTAAAAGAGACACGCGAATATATGGATATTTATAGATTTAATGATGGTGCTACAACTTTATATCGTTTCTTGTGGGGTGAGTTTTGTGATTGGGGAATTGAACTTAGCAAAGCAGACAAAAATAGCATAAGTGAACTTGGAAGTATATTCAAAGCATCTATGAGATTGCTACACCCATTTATGCCATTTATTACAGAAAATCTATATATGAGACTATCCCAAGATAGCTTGGAAAATGGAGACTCTATTATGATAATGCCATATCCCACTGCAAGTGAGATTGATGATGAGGTTATATCTCAATTTGATTTGATTATGGAGGCTATTGTATCAATTAGAAGATGTAAAACTCTAATAGACAAAGGTAACCAAAAGATAGAAAAAGCCTCAATCAAACTACCATTAGGGGTAGATACAGATATGATGAAGCCTTTTATCGAAAAATTGGCAAAAGTAGAAGAGATTACTTTTGTAGATAGCAAAATAGATAACTGTGTAACAGATGTATCTGATAATTTAGAGAGTTTTATATCTACAGATGATATTGATATGTCAGCTATTATAGGTAAACTTACTAAACAAAAAGAGAAACTAGAAAAAGAGATAGCCAAACTAAATGGAATGCTAAATAATGAGAGATTTGTAGCAAATGCACCAGAACAGGTAATTACTCAAAATAGAAAAGCTTTGTCTGATGCAATGGAGAAAATGGCTAAAGTAGAAGATGAATTAAAAGGCTTTGCTAAGGATTAGTTGGGTATATTCCAATAAAAAATAAGGCAATATATGTTAGAAATTGTAATGATACTCTATACAGTATATACACTTATCAAAGTGTATATATCTGTTATGCAGATAGGATATATATCTGAAGAGAAAGACAAAGAAGCTGTATTAATGGCTTCAGATAAATTTAGAATAGCAGGTGAATATGCTATCAAAAAGGAGAGATTAGGTTTAGTCTCTTTAATAGTTGATTATGCAATGTTTGTATGGTGGGTCACACAAGGTTTTGCTTGGCTTACAACTACAATAGGAGTTGATAACTCTGTTTTGGATGCTGTTATTTTCCTTTTTGGATTTATGGCTATTAATTATATTATAGGTTTACCTTTTGAGCTATATCAGACATTTGAGTTAGATAAAGAGTATGGTTTTTCTAAAATGACACCTAAACTATATATATTAGACCAATTGAAATCTATAGCTATGTTTGTAGTTTTAGGAGGAGGGATACTTTTTCTATTATCTTGGATAGTTATTAATGTATCTTCATGGTGGATATGGGGATTTGTTCTACTATTTACTATCGCTTTGGTAGTCAATATCCTATATCCAACTATTATAGCACCTATGTTCAATAAATTCTCTCCTATGGAAGAGAGTGAACTCAAATCAGATATAGAAGCTATGATGGACAAAGTTGGACTTAAAAGTGATGGTATATTTGTTATGGATGCTAGTAAACGAGATAGCAGACTAAACGCTTATTTTGGAGGATTAGGAAAAACAAAAAGGGTTGTACTCTTTGATACCCTTTTAGAAAAGCTAACACCAAAAGAGTTATTGGCAGTATTAGGACATGAGTTGGGTCACTTTAATCATGGTGATATTTGGAAAAATATAGCAATGATGGGAGTACTACTTTTTGTCTCATTTTTCCTATTGGGTAATCTACCTGATGAGCTATTTTTGGATATGGGAGTAGAGCATAAAGCAGGAGTAGAGATAGCTATGATGATGTTGTTATTGCCTTTGGTATCATTCGTATTTACTCCTATTATGAGTTTTGTTAGTCGTCATAATGAGTATGGAGCTGATGAGTTTGGCTCACAATTAGGAGGCAAAGAGAATTTGGTATCAGCACTAATCAAATTGGTAGATGAGAATAAATCATTTCCCAAATCACACCCATTAGTTGTATTTTTCTACTATACACACCCACCAGTATTAGAGAGATTAAAAGAGCTTGGATATGATGCTAGTGCAGTTAATGAGGCTATAAAACCTTTGGAAAAAGATGGTATATTTACATTTATAGCAGATGAAAAATAAGGAAATATAGTGTTAAATATATTTAAAAAAGTTTTCAAAAAAACAAATGAAGCTATCAAAGAGGTAGCTCCTAAAAAAAAGAAAAAAATAACAAAAGATGAGTTTGAAGATATTTTATTAGAAGCTGATGTTAATTATGAGTTAGTAGAAAAATTCTTAGAAGATATCCCAAATAGTATTGATAGAGGTATAGCTTATAATAAATTAATTACAGTTTTTCAATATAAAGCAAACTGGAAACATGAGATAGATGATAAACCTTTTATAGATATGATAGTAGGTGTAAATGGTGCAGGAAAGACTACAACTATAGCCAAACTAGCAAGATATTATCAAAAAAAGGGTCAA
This sequence comes from Sulfurovum sp., assembly GCA_024763575.1. GTDB lineage: Bacteria > Campylobacterota > Campylobacteria > Campylobacterales > Sulfurovaceae > UBA1140. The sequence continues at coordinate 1,531 of JANTFF010000031.1, read as the reverse complement.
CAAGTAATGTTAGGAGCAGGGGATACTTTTCGAGCAGCAGCTATTGAACAGTTAACTCGTTGGGCAAACAAGCTAAATATTACTATAGTCTCAACAAGACAAGGACATGACCCCTCAGCAGTAGTTTATGATACTATTAGTTCAGCCAAAGCCAAAGGGGTTGACCATGTACTTATAGATACAGCAGGGCGACTTCATACTCAAACCAATCTAGGTGAAGAGCTTAAAAAGATGGTAAGAATAGCTAATAAAGCAATGGAGGGTTCTCCACATCGTAAACTGCTTATTTTAGATGGTACACAAGGTAGTTCTAGTATCAATCAAGCCAAAGTTTTTAATGAGATGATAGGTATTGATGGTATTATTATCACGAAACTAGATGGAACAGCCAAAGGTGGTTCAGTACTCTCTATTGCAGATGAACTTCAAATGCCAATATACTATATAGGAACAGGAGAACAACCTGATGACCTTATTGAGTTTAAAGCAAATGAGTATGTCAATACTATTTTAGATGAGATTTTTGTTTAGGGGTATTTCTAACATATAATAATCTAAAATCTATGATATAATTGGTATCAAAAATGGAGATACCAAAAATGAGATTTTTATTAAAAATAATGACTCCAATTGTGATATTACTACTTGTAGTAATATCTCTTTTGTTGCTAAATGAGAGAAAAGAATTTGATATTAGAGGATTGGCTCAAATCAACCCTATCCCACATACCAAAGAGCTTATAGCCAAGCAAAAATATAGTGATGCCAATGAGTACCTATCCTATTTTATGCAGTTTGATTATATCAAAAGCAATCCACAAGCACAAGAGTTACAAAATATTATCCAAACCAAACGAGATAGTTATGAGTATAAAAAAGATAAAGTTATAGATGGGATATTACATGGTAAAAGTGATGAAAATATAGGGAAAATATCAGCAATTGCATCTGATTTTCTAGTAATAGGAGATATAAGAGACCTATTTATCCAAGGAAATAACTATATAAATGATGAAAAAGTTGACAAAGTAATATTGGCTCTATCTTCATTAGGGTTACTTGCTACTGCAACAACCATATATTCAATGGGAGCAACAGCTCCAGCCAAAGATGGTATCTCTGTACTAAAATATGGTAAAAGAGTCAATAAAATACCAAATTGGTTAAGTAAATCTATAGTTAGAGAAGCCAAAGTATCCAAAGAGACAAAATCCCTAAAAAATGTACAAAAGATATTAGAGCCAATCTATACTCTATATCAAAAAGTTGGACTAAAAGATACACTAAACCTATTAAAAGAGACCAAAAGTCTAAAAGAGTTAAATGGTTTTGTAAAATTATCCAAAAGATTTGGAAAAAATAGTAGTGGATTGATTAAAACTGTAGGGATTAAATCTGTAAAAACTATAGATAGTATGAAAAATATAAAACCTAAAACTGTATTATACGCTTCTAGTTATGGAGAAAAGGGTTTAATTGGACTCAAAAGATTAGGAGAGGCTAAATTTCTCAAAAGAGTTAAAGTATTATC
>JANTFF010000030.1 GCA_024763575.1 Sulfurovum sp. | reverse complement strand
TATATCTCCACCGACCTTACCAATTATGTCAACTTTAAGTCCTAATCCTTTTGCCATATCAATTACAGCTTCGAGATTTTCTTTGCTATTTACTTCAAGTATAGCTCTACTTTGAGACTCATCAAATATAGCTCTTGAGTCTTCTAGTCTCACACCTGCTACTACACCTAAACCTGATACTGCTGACATTTTAGCTAATGCAATAGCTAAACCACCAGAACTTAAATCTTTGGCTGAACAGAGTAATCCTTTTTTATTAGCTTCAATTACCAACTCCCAAAGTCTAAGCTCTTTTGTGTAATCAATCTCTGCTAAAGCACCTACAGTCTCACCAAATAACTCTTTGATATATAGTGAACCACCAAACTCCATTTTTGTTTCACCAATTAGAAGTAGATGGTTCTCCTCTTGTTGAAAACAAGATGGCAAAACTGCTTTTTCATTCTCATTTACTCCCACCATTGCAATAGCAGGTGTGGGAAATACTGAAACCCCATCTGTTTCATTATACAAAGATACATTCCCTGATACCACAGGAGTATTGAGATATTCACAAGCCTCTTTTATACCCTCACACGATTCTGCAAATTGCCACATCACTTCAGGATTTTCAGGATTACCAAAATTGAGACAATCTGTAATCGCTAGTGGAGTAGCACCACTCATAGCAACATTTCGACCACTCTCTACAACTGCTAAAGCTCCACCTTTTTCGGGGTCTATATAACAGTATCTTGGATTACAATCACTGCTCATTGCTAATGCTCTACCGTTCTCTTTAACTCTAATACAACTTGCATCCAAACTTCCAGGGTGTTTAGTAGTATTGGTCTGTACCATAGAGTCATACTGCTCATATATCCAAGCTTTATCAACTACTTCCATAGAAGATAACAGTCTCTCAAACGCCTCTTGGTTATCTACCTCATCAAATGAATTTATAGTTTTATCAGCAATATGGTCTAAATATTTTGGTCTGCTAGTTGGTCTATCTAATATAGGTGCTTCTTCACTAACAGGTGCGATTGGCATATCACAAACCCTCTCTCCATGCCAAAATAGCTCCATTCTACCACTATTGGTAACCTCACCAACAACAGCAACATCCAAATCCCACTTCTTAAATATCTCTATAACCTCTTGTTCTCTTCCTTTTTTAACACACACAAGCATTCTCTCTTGTGACTCACTAAGCATAAAGTCATAAGGAGTCATTCCCTCTTCACGAGCTGGGACTTGATCTAAATTCATTATCATACCAGCCCCACTTTTTCCTGCCATCTCAAAAGCTGAACTTGTAAGCCCAGCAGCACCCATATCTTGGATACCTACTACTATATCTTTTTTGGTTTTAAACAGTTCTAAACATGCTTCAAGCAGTAACTTTTCTGTAAATGGGTCACCTACTTGAACTGTAGGACGAAGTGATTTACTCTCTTCTGTAAAGCTATCACTACTCATAACAGCTCCACCTAATCCATCTCGTCCTGTTTTACTACCTACATACATTACAGAGTTACCAATACCCTCTGCAATTCCTAGAAATATCTCATCACTTTTTACAAGCCCTAAAGCAAAAGCATTTACTAAAATATTTCCGTTGTAACTCTCATCAAAACTAACCTCTCCACCAATAGTAGGAACACCCATACAGTTACCATAATTACCAATACCCTCTACTACACCTTTTACTAAGTGTCTTTGATATTTAGAGATATTGTCACTATTAGTAATATTTCCAAATCTAAGTGCATTCATATTTGCCACAGGTCTAGCTCCCATAGTAAATACATCACGCAATATTCCACCTACACCTGTAGCAGCACCTTGATATGGTTCAATAAAACTTGGGTGATTATGTGATTCCATTTTAAATACAGCAGCCATACCTCCACCAATATCAATAACACCTGCATTTTCACCAGGTCCTTGAATAACCCATGGTGCTTTGGTTGGAAAACCATTTAGATATTTCTTACTTGATTTGTATGAGCAGTGTTCAGACCACATCGCAGAGAAAATACCAAGTTCAACAATATTTGGGTGTCGCCCATCCAATATTTCTAATATATGGTCATACTCTGGATGACTTAGTTTATGTGATTTTAATACTTCATCTAAATTTTCTAATGGTTTTGACATAATTTACAGTTCCTAATCAGAGGTTTTAAGTCCGATATTCTAGCTAAAAATATTAAATATCGGTTTAAACTCAAAACTTCTCATGAATATAACTATTCAAAAAAGTAGTTATATCTATCTCTTTATCTCCATTCATAGATGAATTAGCTCCATATATACAAGAACCTTTATATTTAGAATCTGTATATATAGAACCTACTGTATCTATACACATCTCTTTACTGTTTTCTAGTGCTGTACTTTTATTATTTAAGTCAGCCAATATCTGCTTAGAATACTCATATCCTAATTTATAATAGGTATAATATCTTCTAAGTTGTAATTTGGAGTGTGCATTTCCAACTGTTACCAAAAGTACCAACAGTAAAATTATTTTTTTCATATCTAACCTTTCATTTTAATCATAACACCTATTAGTGGAATAAATGTTATAAAAATATGTAATCCAATTCCTGCAATTCCTGCACCTATATATCGTAAAAATTGTGCTGATTTTTCTCTTTTTTGTGCAAATATACCTATAAAAACACCTAATATATGTATAAAACTAGTTCCTAATACAAATCCCAAAGCATATAATGAAGCATTTTTGACTAATGGCATCTCTACACCATGAGCATATCCATGAAAACTTCCAAAAAATGCAACAAAAGCTAGTCCTACTTTGACATTTATAAAATTATCACTAGCAACAGCAATACCTAATAAGAGAACAGATATAGCAATACCAACTTCTATTAATGGTATCTCTACTCCATACATACCAACTATTCCACCAATAACCATAAAGCCTACAAAAGTAGCAGGGACAAACCATATTGCCCTACCCCCAATTTGAGCACTCCATATACCAACACTAAGCATTGCTAAAAAGTGGTCAAATCCTAAAACAGGATGTTCAAATCCTGCCAAAAATCCACTACCTCCTATCTTATGTGCAAAAAGGAAAGAGGATAAAAATATAATATTTACTATAAGTTTCATCAATACCCCTATATTTTAATTCAATATTGTATAAAATACTTGCTGAAATAACAAGAAATGAGAAATAGTTTATGAATAATCCTTATGGTATCCATATATGGTCAGAGAATAACTTTATCATCAAAGATAACAGAGTCAATATCAACTATGCAAATCAACCATCACTCTTAGAGATAACACAGTCTATACGCAAAAGAGGTCACAAAGGTCCTCTACTATTAAGGTTTCCTCACCTCATCAAAAAGCAGATAGATAGATTATATTTTGAGTTTAATCGTGCAAAAAATGAGTTTGAGTATCAAGGAAATTTTCAAGCAGTATTTCCTCTAAAAGTAAATCAATTTCCAAATTTTGTAAACTCTATTGTGGAAGTATCAAGAGAGTATAACTATGGATTAGAAGCAGGAAGCAAAGCTGAACTTATTATTGCTATAACCCATACACCTATGGGTTCACCAATTACGGTCAATGGATTTAAAGACAAAGAGATGATAACTCTATGTTTTATAGCCTCTTATATGGGGCATAATATTACTATTACCATTGAGGGTATTGGTGAACTAGAGACTATTATTGAGGTCAATCGTGAGTTTAATAGTGGTATCCAAAATCCAATTACACCCAAAATTGGTATCCGTATTCGTCTGCATAGTTCAGGAGTTGGTATATGGGCAAAAAGTGGAGGATATAGCTCTAAATTTGGTTTAACCTCTACAGAGATACTAGAGGCTTATCAACTACTTCAAGAACATAATTTACTAGATAAACTATGGATGGTACATTTCCATATAGGCTCACAAATGGGAGAGATAGCCCCTCTCAAAAAGGCTCTAAGGGAAGCAGGAAATATCTATGCAGAACTCAAAAAAAGAGGAGCAGACACTCTTAATGCTATTAATATTGGTGGTGGTTTGGCTGTAGAGTATGCACAGTATAAAAGTACAAAAGAGTTAAACTATTCACTAAAAGAGTTTGCCAATGATGTGGTATTTGTTATAAAAGAGATAGCCAAAAGCAAATCTATAAAAGAGCCTGATATTTTTACAGAATCAGGACGATTTATCGCTTCTAGCCATGCTGTATTAATAGCTCCTGTATTAGAGCTTTTTTCACAAGAGTATCATGAGAAAAGTTTGAGACTAAAAGAGACTAATCCCCCACTAATAGAAGAGCTTCATGATTTATGGAAAGCTATTAATCGCTCAAATGCAAGAGAGTATCTACATGATAGCCTTGACCATTTGGAGAGTCTATTAACACTATTTGATTTAGGGTATATCAACCTAGAAGACCGTTCTAATACAGAGATATTGGTCAATCTAATTATCAAAAAATCTATACTACTACTTAAAAATGAAGATACAAATGAACTACAAAAACTTCAAGATAGAATTCAAGAGAAGTATCTAGTAAATTTTTCAGCATTTCAGTCATTACCTGATTTTTGGGGATTAGGACAAAAATTTCCTGTAATGCCCATAGATAAACTAAATACCAAACCTACTAACCCTGCTACTATTTGGGATATTACTTGTGATAGCGATGGTGAGATTGGATTTGATAGAGATACTCCACTATATCTACATGATATAGATATAGAACAAGAAGAGTACTTTTTAGCATTTTTTTTAACTGGTGCATATCAAGAGGTTTTAGGAATGAAACATAATCTATTTACTCATCCTACTGAAATAGTAGTCAATTTTGATGAAAATGGAGATTATAGTTTAGATAATTTGATTGAAGCACAAAATCTAATGGATGTTTTGGAGGATATGGATTATAATAGAAATTTAGTTGATAAAAAACTCAAATATCTAATAGAAGAGTCAAATCTACTAAATCATAAACAAAAAGAGAATATACTTGGCAAACTTTACTTATATTTAAGTGAAAATAGTTATCTTAAGACAATACAAGCAAATAGAGAGGATTTATAAATTGACACTATTTCATAGGATAAAAGAGGATTTTCTAAATATCAAACGAAATGACCCTGCTTTGCATTCAACATTTGAATTACTATTTAACTACCCTGGTCTATGGGCAATATTTTTTTATCGTATATCTAATGCTTTATACAAAAGAGGATTACGATTTATACCTAGACTTATATCTGCTATTGGTCAATTTTTGACAACAGTTGATATTCATCCTGCGGCTACTATTGGACATAGAGTATTTATCGACCATGCTGTAGGAGTTGTAATTGGAGAGACAGCTATTATAGGTAACGATGTACTTATATATCAACAAGTAACCCTTGGAGGAGTGAGTCTATCTCATGGTAAAAGACACCCAACTATAGAAGATAATGTAGTCATAGGAACAGGTGCTAAAGTCTTGGGGAATATCACTATAGGCAAAGGGGCTAAAATAGGAGCTAACTCTGTAGTGGTAAAAGATGTACCACCTCATGCAACGGCTGTAGGTGTTCCTGCTAGAATTATATCAAACTGTGGCAATCAAAATAAACTCCGTCATGATATACTACCAGATGTAAATAGAGAAATTTTCCACTACCTTATTAAACGGATTGCTGTACTAGAAGAGAGTGTTAAAACTGGTAACACAGAGCTTATGGAAAAAGAAGACCATGAACTAACAGAAATATATGCTACATTTATCAAGTCAATGTAAACGCTTTTTAAGTATAATTTCAAGATTTTTTGAATTTTAACAAAGGGCTAAAAATGCTTTCAAAACGAATACAAACACTATCTACATCTATGACTATTGCTATTACAACTCTAGCATTAGAACTTAAAGCAGAGGGCAAAGACATACTATCTTTTTCTGCTGGTGAACCTGATTTTGATACTCCTATAGAGATTAAAGAGGCTGCCAAAAAAGCACTAGATGATGGAAAAACTAAATATACAGCAATTCCAGGAACTCCTGAACTTCTAAAAGCTGTTGCAGGAAAACTCAAAAGAGATAATAATTTAGATTATGCTACAAATATGATACAGACCAATAATGGTGCAAAACATTCACTATTTAATCTATTTCAAGCACTAATTGATGAGGGTGACGAGGTTATAATCCCTGCTCCATATTGGGTAACATATCCTGAAGTGGTAAAATACTCTGGTGGTGTTCCAGTTATTATAGATACAGATGATAGCACTAGCTTTAAAATTACTCCAAAACAGCTCCAAAATGCCATTACTCCAAAAACTAAAATTTTGGTACTAACTACACCATCAAATCCAACAGGTTCAGTATATAGCAAAGAGGAGTTAGAGGGCTTAGCAGAAGTTCTAAAAGGAACTGATATTTTAGTATTTAGTGATGAAATGTATGAAAAGCTTGTATATGGAGATGTAAAATTTACAGCACTTGCTTCAATCTCAGATGATATGTTCCAAAGGACTATAACTATCAATGGACTAAGTAAATCAGCATCTATGACAGGTTGGAGATTTGGTTATCTAGCAACTCCAAAGACGGAACTTGTATCAGCTATGAATAAACTTCAATCTCAAAGTACTTCAAATATTAGCTCTATAACCCAAGCAGCAGCAATTGCAGGACTCAATGGTTCAGTAGATAAAACAGTAGAAGAGATGAGAAAAGTATTTGAGACAAGAAGAGATGAAGCGTATGAGCTTATAAACAATATTGATGGACTCTCTGTTATCAAACCTGATGGTGCTTTTTATCTATTTATAAATATCAAAGGTGTAAGCAATGACTCAATGGAGTTTTCAAAACAACTTCTAGCACAAGAGGGAGTTGCTGTTGTTCCAGGTATTGCATTTGGAGCAGAGGGGTATATTAGATTATCATTTGCTACAGATATAGATACAATTCGTGAGGGGATTAAACGGATTGAGAGATTTGTTAGTAAGTAGTTATTGTGGGTTTTTTAACCCACGAATTTAATAAATTTATGTTTCAATAAGTAAAACAATGTGAACTACCTCTAGCTAAAGAGCTAGAGGCTTCCTAACTAGCAAACTCCAACGAGTCTGAATTTGAAAGGCTTTCTGATTTATAGTCTTGAAG